>NZ_JBEZKJ010000035.1:34003-83340 GCF_040651675.1 Streptomyces sp. NPDC048415
GGCGGTTACTCACGTGAGTAACCGCCCGACCCGCACGCGCGCGTGGAGCGCGGAATCTCAGTCGCGTGCTTCGGAGAGCAGCTTCTGGATCCGGGAGACACCCTCGACGAGGTCCTCGTCACCGAGGGCATACGACAGGCGCAGGTAACCCGGCGTGCCGAAGGCCTCGCCCGGGACGACCGCGACCTCGACCTCCTCCAGGATGAGCGCGGCCAGCTCCACCGTGTCCTGGGGGCGCTTGCCGCGGATCTCCTTGCCGATCAGGGCCTTCACCGAGGGGTACGCGTAGAAGGCGCCCTCGGGCTCGGGGCAGAGCACGCCGTCGATCTCGTTCAGCATGCGCACGATGGTCTTGCGGCGGCGGTCGAAGGCCTCGCGCATCGCGGCGACGGCCTCGAGGTCGCCCGAGACGGCGGCGAGCGCGGCGACCTGAGCCACGTTCGAGACGTTCGACGTGGCGTGCGACTGGAGGTTGGTCGCGGCCTTGACGACGTCCTTCGGGCCGACGATCCAGCCCACCCGCCAGCCGGTCATGGCGTAGGTCTTGGCCACGCCGTTGACCACGATGCAC
This sequence comes from Streptomyces sp. NPDC048415, assembly GCF_040651675.1. Lineage (NCBI taxonomy): Bacteria > Bacillati > Actinomycetota > Actinomycetes > Kitasatosporales > Streptomycetaceae > Streptomyces > Streptomyces sp. NPDC048415. The sequence continues at coordinate 34,575 of NZ_JBEZKJ010000035.1, forward strand.
TTGTCGCGCAGCTCGGGCAGGAGGGCCGGCAGCGAGACGGAGACCGCGTCCCCGTAGACCAGGTGCTCGTAGATCTCGTCGGTCAGCACCCACAGGCCGTGTTCGACGGCCCAGCGGCCGATGGCCTCGGTGTCGGCCTCGGTGTAGACCGCGCCGGTCGGGTTGGACGGCGAGACGAAGAGGACGACCTTGGTCTTCTCGGTGCGGGCCGCCTCCAGCTGCTCCACGGAGACCCGGTAGCCGGTGGTCTCGTCCGCGACCACCTCGACCGGGACACCGCCGGCGAGACCGATCGACTCGGGGTACGTGGTCCAGAACGGCGCCGGGACGATCACCTCGTCGCCCGGGTCGAGGATGGCGGCGAAGGCCTCGTAGATCGCCTGCTTGCCGCCGTTGGTCACGAGGATCTGCGACGGGTCCACCTCGTAACCCGAGTCGCGCAGGGTCTTCGCGGCGATCGCGGCCTTCAGCTCGGGCAGACCGCCGGCCGGCGTGTAGCGGTGGTACTTCGGGTTCGCGCAGGCCTTGATGGCGGCCTGGACGATGTAGTCCGGGGTCGGGAAGTCGGGCTCACCGGCGCCGAAGCCGATCACCGGACGCCCGGCGGCCTTGAGGGCCTTGGCCTTGGCGTCCACGGCGAGGGTGGCGGACTCGGAGATCGCGCCGACTCGGGCGGAGACCCGGCGCTCGGTGGGAGGGATTGCAGCGCTCATGGGACCCATCGTTTCAGACTGGAAACGCCCCTGGCACGCGGGTTTCACGGACTGAACACAGCAGAACATCCGTCCGGATCCGGACGCCTCACCAGTCGATCTTCGGTGGAGGAGGCCCGTACGGACACTTTCTGTTCGACGACCGGCCCCGGAGCACGTACACTCTCACCTCGTTGGCCTTCGCCGGCCGTGCCCACCCGGTGCACAACGAGCACCCGGGCGGATGCGGTACGTTGGGGGAAATCAAAGGGTCGTAGCTCAATTGGTAGAGCACTGGTCTCCAAAACCAGCGGTTGGGGGTTCAAGTCCCTCCGGCCCTGCTACACACACCTTTCGCCAGGATGTGTGCGCATGTACGTACTGCAATGCATCGCCGTGCGGCTCAGCCGGGCGCGGCACGGCCACGACCCGGAATCAGGTGAGGACGAGTGACGGACGCCGTGGGCTCCATCGACATGCCTGATGCCGAGGCGCCGGAGTCCAAGAAGAAGGCTCGCAAGGGCGGCAAGCGTGCCAAGAAGGGCCCGCTGAAGCGCCTCGCCACCTTCTATCGCCAGATCGTCGCGGAACTCCGCAAGGTCGTCTGGCCGACTCGCAATCAGCTGACGACGTACACCACAGTGGTGATTGTCTTCGTCGTCATCATGATCGCCCTGGTGACCGTGATTGACTATGGGCTCAACCACGCCGCCAAGTACGTCTTCGGCTGAGCCGAGAGCGAAGGGCGCCGTCACCGGCGCCCCTTTCGCGTGTTCCACCCCCATGTATCCAGGAAGAAGCAGCCACCGTGTCTGACCCGAACCTGAACGACGCCATCGAGTCGGTCGAGTCCGTTGACGACGAACTCGACATCGTCGAGGGCGCGGACGTCGAGGACGAGGTTGAGGCTGCCGACGACGCCGCCGGCGAGCCCGCCGAGGAAGCGGCCCTGCACGTCGAGGACGAGTCCGGTGAGGACGTCGAGGACGAGGACGTTCCCGCCGAGGCCCTCGCTGACGAGCCCGAGGCCGAAGAAGAGGCCGAGCCCGTCGATCCCGTCACCGCCCTGCGCGAGGAGCTCCGTACCCTCCCCGGCGAGTGGTACGTCATCCACACGTACGCCGGTTACGAGAACCGCGTGAAGACCAACCTCGAGCAGCGCGCCGTCTCGCTGAACGTCGAGGACTTCATCTTCCAGGCCGAGGTGCCGCAGGAAGAGGTCGCGCAGATCAAGAACGGCGAGCGCAAGACGATCAAGCAGAACAAGCTCCCGGGCTACGTCCTGGTCCGCATGGACCTGACGAACGAGTCCTGGGGTGTCGTCCGCAACACCCCCGGCGTCACCGGCTTCGTGGGCAACGCCTACGACCCGTACCCGCTGACCCTGGACGAGATCGTCAAGATGCTCGCCCCGGAGGCCGAGGAGAAGGCCGCCCGTGAGGCCGCCGAGGCCGAGGGCAAGCCTGCCCCGCAGCGCAAGGTCGAGGTCCAGGTGCTGGACTTCGAGGTCGGCGACTCGGTCACCGTCACCGACGGCCCCTTCGCCACCCTCCAGGCGACCATCAACGAGATCAACGCCGACTCGAAGAAGGTCAAGGGCCTCGTCGAGATCTTCGGCCGCGAGACCCCGGTCGAGCTCTCCTTCGACCAGATCCAGAAGAACTAGCACTCTCTGGACGTACGTCTTCCGAACAGGTCAGACGGGCTCTCGCAGCCGGTCTGACCTGCTCGGTTTTTGGCCGCGCATGGATACCCGTTATCGTTGTGCGGTATGCCTCCATCCGGATGATCCGGACGGAAGCTGAAAACTCTCACTAGGACCCGGAGAGAGCACATGCCTCCCAAGAAGAAGAAGGTCACGGGGCTTATCAAGCTCCAGATCCAGGCCGGCGCCGCGAACCCGGCTCCGCCGGTCGGCCCCGCGCTGGGCCAGCACGGCGTCAACATCATGGAGTTCTGCAAGGCCTACAACGCCGCGACCGAGTCGCAGCGCGGTTGGGTCATCCCGGTGGAGATCACGGTCTACGAGGACCGTTCCTTCACCTTCATCACCAAGACCCCGCCGGCCGCCAAGATGATCCTCAAGGCCGCAGGTGTCGAGAAGGGCTCCGGCGAGCCGCACAAGACCAAGGTCGCCAAGATCACCCAGGCGCAGGTCCGCGAGATCGCCACCACCAAGATGCCCGACCTCAACGCCAACGACCTGGACGCCGCGTCGAAGATCATCGCCGGCACCGCCCGTTCCATGGGCATCACGGTCGAGGGCTGACACCCACCTTCAGGACACCCGTGGCAGGGCCTGCTCGGCCCGCACCACGACTCCTCAGAACACATCAGGAGCAGTAGTGAGCAAGCGCAGCAAGTCTCTCCGCGCTGCGGACGCCAAGATCGACCGGGACAAGCTCTACGCCCCGCTCGAGGCCGTCCGTCTCGCCAAGGAGACCTCCACGTCCAAGTTCGACGGCACCGTCGAGGTCGCCTTCCGTCTGGGTGTCGACCCGCGCAAGGCCGACCAGATGGTCCGTGGCACCGTGAACCTCCCGCACGGCACCGGTAAGACCGCCCGGGTCCTGGTCTTCGCGACCGGTGACCGTGCCGAGGCCGCGACTGCCGCGGGCGCCGACATCGTCGGCTCCGACGAGCTCATCGACGAGGTGGCGAAGGGTCGTCTGGACTTCGACGCCGTCGTCGCCACCCCGGACCTCATGGGCAAGGTCGGCCGCCTGGGCCGTGTCCTCGGCCCGCGTGGTCTGATGCCGAACCCGAAGACGGGCACCGTGACCCCGGACGTGGCCAAGGCCGTGACCGAGATCAAGGGCGGCAAGATCGAGTTCCGCGTCGACAAGCACTCGAACCTGCACTTCATCATCGGCAAGGCGTCCTTCGACGACTCCCAGCTGGTGGAGAACTACGGCGCCGCGCTGGACGAGATCCTTCGTCTGAAGCCGTCGGCCGCCAAGGGTCGCTACATCAAGAAGGCCACGATCAGCACCACGATCGGCCCTGGCATTCCGGTCGACTCGAACCGCACCCGCAACCTCCTCGTCGAGGAGGACCCGGCCGCCGTCTGAGCCCTCCCGCTCACCGTGCAGGCCGCGTCGCGTACGCGTTTTTGATACGGGCCCCGCAACCTTTCGAGGTGCGGGGCCCGTCCCCATCTGCGGACGGCAAATCCGAATACGAGTGTCAGTGGGCTGCGCTAGCGTGCAGATCACAGAATTCGCATAGGGGTGGGGACGAATGAAGAGCACGACCGTGCGCCGCGTGACCCTTTCGATCGCGCTGACGACCGCGCTGACGGGCGTGGCCGCCTGTAGCTCCGCGGGCTCCTCCGGGGGCTCGGGCAAGGGCGACAAGGCGGTGCACAAGGGCACGACGCAGGTCAGCCCCATAGCCGCCCTGCGCTCCGCCGAGAAGTCCACCGACAGCGCCGACTCCGCCAAGGTCGAGTCCACGACCACCATGGGCGCGATGATGTCCATGAAGGCGGACGGCGTCATGGGCTGGGCCGACGGCCTCACCGGCACCATGACGATCACGTACACCGGCGGCACGATGGCCGACACCATGCGCAAGACCGGCAGCACGTCCATGCAGGCCCGCTATCTGCCCGACGCCTACTACGCGAAGATGAGCGACACGTTCGCCGAGCAGGCCGGCGGCAAGCACTGGATCAGGTACGCGTACGACGACCTGGCGAAGCTCGGCGGCAGCTCGGGCGCGTATCTCAAGGACCAGATGCAGAACACCACGCCGAACCAGTCGGTGAAGCTCCTGCTGGCCTCCGGCGATGTCAGGAAGGTCGGCGAGGAGAGCGTGCGCGGCGAGCAGACCACGCACTACTCCGGCACCGTCGACGTCGCCGACCTGGCGACCAAGTCCTCCAACCTGTCCGCGAGTCAGCTGACCGACCTGAAGAAGCAGCTCACGGCGGCCGGCGTCAGCACCGAGCAGATCGACATCTGGGTCAACGGCGACGACCTGCTGGTCAAGAAGGCAGAGAAGGGCGAGCTGTCGACCGGCACGATGTCCTCGACGGCGTACTACAGCGACTACGGGGTGAAGGTCTCCGCCCAGGAGCCCCCGGCGAGCGACACCGCCGACTTCAAGGACCTGCTGAAGGCCCAGGGCGCGGGCGGCACCACCTCTTGAGCCCCACAGGAATTCGGAAGACCACCTGAACCCCCTGGGATACGCTCGCGGCTTTGCTGTGAATCGACCATTTGTTCCTTGGGGGGAATCGTGGAGTTCGCTGTGCGCGCGGGCGCCCGGCGCGCGGTGGCGGGCGTGCTCGCCGCGCTGGTCGTCGGAGGATGCGGCGTCGCCTGTACGAAGGGCGACGCGAGGCAGTCGCCGGGCATGACGCCCGCGGCGGCCGTCGCCAAGGCGGCGAGGAACGCGGACGACATCACCTCGCTGCGCTATCGCATGTCGGGCCGGATCCCGGAGCAGGGCCGGGTCAGCGCCGAGGCGGCGCTGACCGTGAAGCCGCTGGCCATGACCATGAAGACGGTCGTGCTTGACGGCCCCGACAAGGGCGAGGTCGTGCAGACGCGGCTGGTCGGCGGAGCGCTGTACATGGGCGGGGGCGAGGAAGTCGCCAAGAACATGGGCGGCAAGCACTGGATGAAGTTCGATGTGTCCGCGCACAGCCGCACCCCGGGCGGCCTGAAACTCGACACCACCAAGATGCGCGACCAGGCCGACAAGAACCCGGCCCAGGAAGCCGGTTTCCTGACCGGCTCCAAGGACGTGAAGAAGGTCGGCAGCGAGAAGGTCGACGGCGTCCGCACCACCCACTACCAGGGCACGGTCACCCTCGCCGCCATCCGCGCGGAGCTGAGGACCAAGGACAAGGCGACGCGGGAGAGGCGCGAGAAGAGCCTCAAGCAGTACGAGGACATGGGCGCCGACGCGCTCACGATGGATCTCTGGATCGGCCCGGACGACCGCACGAAGCAGTTCCGGGTCCGAGCCGCCGCGGACAAGGGCACGTTGGACGTGACCATGACCTTCCTCGACCACAACAAGCCCGTGACGATCAACGCCCCGGCCGCCAAGGACACCGTTGATCTGGCCCGGGCGATGAAGGACGCCCAGGGCTGACCCGGGGGTCCGGAGCCGATTTGCTTGACGCGCGACCGTTCACGTACTCTTCCACAGAAGCCAAAGACCGCTGGTCGTTGCCGTGTGCTCGCAAGAGGACGCGGTGGCCGAAGGATCCGCTGAGACTGCGGACGACCCGCGCAGGTGATCGTGGATGTGCTCCCGGAGATCTGTCCAAGACCTCAGGTCGAGCTACGCCCCGTGCGCCTGCGCCGGGGCGTTTTGTTTTGTCGGCCCCTTCCGAGCGGTCCTCATCACCCGGAAGGAGGCCACGCTCTATGGCAAGGCCCGACAAGGCTGCCGCGGTAGCCGAGCTCGCGGACCAGTTCCGCAGCTCGAACGCCGCTGTGCTGACCGAGTACCGGGGTCTCACCGTGGCGCAGCTCAAGACGCTGCGTCGTTCGCTCGGTGAAGACGCCCAGTACGCCGTGGTGAAGAACACGCTGACCAAGATTGCGGCCAACGAGGCCGGGATCTCCACGCTCGACGACCTGTTCAACGGTCCGACGGCGGTCGCGTTCATCTCCGGTGACCCGGTGGTGTCCGCGAAGGGTCTTCGTGACTTCGCCAAGGACAACCCGAACCTCGTCATCAAGGGCGGTGTCCTTGACGGTAAGGCGCTGTCCGCCGACGAGATCAAGAAGCTTGCGGACCTCGAGTCCCGCGAGGTTCTGCTCGCCAAGCTGGCGGGTGCCTTCAAGGGCAAGCAGTCTCAGGCTGCCTCGCTCTTCCAGGCGCTGCCGTCGAAGTTCGTCCGCACTGCGGAAGCGCTTCGCGTCAAGCTGGCCGAGCAGGGCGGTGCCGAGTAATTCGGCTCGCGCATTGACCGCCGCCTGAGGCGACGGTCGTAGCGGGCCGAACGTACGCCCGCCTCACCAGTACATACCGGCACCTGCCGAATTAGTGGAAGGACGCCATCATGGCGAAGCTGTCCCAGGAAGAGCTGCTCGCGCAGTTCGAGAACCTCACCCTCATCGAGCTCGCCGAGTTCGTGAAGGCCTTCGAGGAGAAGTTCGACGTCACCGCCGCCGCCGCGGTCGCCGTCGGCCCCGCCGCCGCCGCTGCCCCGGCCGAGGCCGAGGCCGAGCAGGACGAGTTCGACGTCATCCTCACGGGTGCCGGCGAGAAGAAGATCCAGGTCATCAAGGTCGTGCGTGAGCTGACCTCGCTGGGTCTGAAGGAGGCCAAGGACCTCGTCGACGGCGCTCCGAAGCCGGTCCTCGAGAAGGTCGCCAAGGAGGCCGCCGAGAAGGCTGCCGAGTCCCTCAAGGGCGCCGGCGCCTCCGTCGAGGTCAAGTAACACCTCACGGGTCCGGCACGGGCTCACGCGAGCTGATACGGGGCTACGAGTAGCTCTGTAACGGGGCTGGAAGCAGCTCTGTAACGCGGACGCACTGAAGAGCGATCATCCATCTGGGTGGTCGCTCTTCGGCGTTCCCAGGGGTCGTCGTAGCGGCTGCCTTGCGCTGTCGGTCGCGGCGAGTATGGTGATCTTCGTTGTGCCTCCGCCCGGTCCGTGACGGGCTGCAAGACGGGTTGCAAGACGGGCTGCACGTGACGATCGCGGCACTCGCTTTGGGCATGGGGGGCCTTGACGAACCGCACGCAGCGCGCAATTCTCAGGACGCGTCGTCACAACGATCCGGATCCGAGGCATGGATCGACGGCGAAGAGGGCAGTATCGATGTGCATTGAGGGCGTGGCTTGCCGCAGGTGTTGAGAACAACGAGGGTCTCAAAAACCGGGACTGGACATCAGTGGGCCAAGTGGCTACACTGACCCTTTGCGCTGCCTGTTAGCTGCCTCCTGCCCGTCACCAGGGGCATCCCCGTGCTAGAGCATCGACGATTGGACCATTCCGACCTGGCCTTCTTGGGCTGGATGAGGAACGCCCCGTCGCGGTGTCCGACATGGGACCGGTACGCGCGTAGTGAGTCCGAGCCCTCGGAAGGACCCCCTCTTGGCCGCCTCGCGCACTGCCTCGACCGCGAATACGAACAACGGCGCCAGCACCGCCCCGCTGCGCATCTCCTTTGCAAAGATCAAGGAGCCCCTCGAGGTTCCGAACCTTCTTGCGCTGCAGACCGAGAGCTTCGACTGGCTGCTCGGCAATGCCGCGTGGAAGGCTCGTGTCGAGGCGGCTCTGGACAGTGGACAGGACGTCCCCACCAAGTCCGGTCTGGAGGAGATCTTCGAGGAGATCTCTCCGATCGAGGACTTCTCCGGGTCGATGTCGCTGACCTTCCGCGACCACCGTTTCGAGCCGCCGAAGAACTCCATCGACGAGTGCAAGGAGCGGGACTTCACGTACTCCGCGCCGCTCTTCGTCACGGCTGAGTTCACCAACAACGAGACCGGCGAGATCAAGTCCCAGACGGTCTTCATGGGCGACTTCCCGCTCATGACCAACAAGGGCACCTTCGTCATCAACGGCACCGAGCGTGTCGTGGTGTCGCAGCTCGTCCGCTCGCCGGGCGTCTACTTCGACTCCTCGATCGACAAGACGTCCGACAAGGACATCTTCTCCGCGAAGGTCATCCCGTCCCGGGGTGCCTGGCTGGAGATGGAGATCGACAAGCGCGACATGGTCGGTGTCCGCATCGACCGCAAGCGCAAGCAGTCCGTCACCGTTCTCCTGAAGGCTCTCGGTTGGACCACCGAGCAGATCCTCGAGGAGTTCGGCGAGTACGAGTCCATGCGCGCCACCCTGGAGAAGGACCACACCCAGGGCCAGGACGACGCGCTGCTCGACATCTACCGCAAGCTGCGTCCGGGCGAGCCCCCGACCCGTGAGGCCGCGCAGACGCTGCTCGAGAACCTCTACTTCAACCCGAAGCGCTACGACCTCGCGAAGGTCGGCCGCTACAAGGTCAACAAGAAGCTGGGCGGCGAAGCCCCGCTGGACGCCGGGATCCTGACCGTCGAGGACATCATCTCGACGATCAAGTACCTGGTGAAGCTGCACGCCGGTGAGACCGAGACCGTTGGCGACAGCGGCACCTCGATCGTCGTCGAGACCGACGACATCGACCACTTCGGCAACCGTCGTCTGCGCAACGTCGGCGAGCTCATCCAGAACCAGGTCCGCACGGGTCTGGCTCGTATGGAGCGCGTCGTGCGTGAGCGCATGACGACCCAGGACGTCGAGGCGATCACGCCGCAGACCCTGATCAACATCCGGCCGGTCGTCGCCTCCATCAAGGAGTTCTTCGGCACCAGCCAGCTCTCGCAGTTCATGGACCAGAACAACCCGCTGTCGGGTCTCACCCACAAGCGCCGTCTGTCGGCGCTTGGCCCGGGTGGTCTCTCCCGTGAGCGGGCCGGCTTCGAGGTCCGTGACGTGCACCCGTCGCACTACGGCCGCATGTGCCCGATCGAGACCCCTGAAGGCCCGAACATCGGTCTGATCGGCTCGCTCGCCTCCTACGGCCGGGTCAACGCGTTCGGTTTCGTCGAGACGCCGTACCGCCGCGTCACCGACGGTGTCGTCACCGACGAGGTCGACTACCTCACGGCCGACGAAGAGGACCGGTTCGTCATCGCGCAGGCCAACGCGCCGCTCACCGAGGACTTCCACTTCGAGGAGTCCCGCGTGCTGGTGCGCCGTCGTGGCGGCGAGGTCGACTATGTCCCCGGGGACGACGTCGACTACATGGACGTCTCGCCGCGCCAGATGGTGTCGGTCGCGACCGCCATGATCCCGTTCCTCGAGCACGACGACGCCAACCGTGCCCTCATGGGCGCGAACATGATGCGTCAGGCCGTGCCGCTCATCAAGTCCGAGGCGCCGCTGGTCGGCACCGGCATGGAGTACCGCTGCGCGGTCGACGCCGGTGACGTCCTGAAGTCGGAGAAGGACGGTGTGGTCCAGGAGGTCTCCGCGGACTACATCACCACCGCCAACGACGACGGTACGTACACCACGTACCGCCTCGCGAAGTTCTCCCGCTCCAACCAGGGCACGTCCGTCAACCAGAAGGTTGTCGTGGACGAGGGTTCCCGGGTCATCGCCGGTCAGGTTCTGGCCGACGGTCCGGCGACCGAGAACGGCGAGATGGCGCTCGGCAAGAACCTGCTCGTGGCGTTCATGCCGTGGGAGGGTCACAACTACGAGGACGCGATCATCCTGTCGCAGCGCCTCGTGCAGGACGACGTCCTCTCCTCGATCCACATCGAGGAGCACGAGGTCGACGCCCGTGACACCAAGCTCGGCCCCGAGGAGATCACCCGGGACATCCCGAACGTCTCCGAGGAGGTCCTCGCCGACCTCGACGAGCGCGGCATCATCCGTATCGGTGCCGAGGTCGTCGCCGGCGACATCCTGGTCGGCAAGGTCACGCCCAAGGGTGAGACCGAGCTGACCCCGGAGGAGCGCCTGCTCCGCGCGATCTTCGGCGAGAAGGCGCGCGAAGTGCGCGACACCTCGCTGAAGGTGCCGCACGGTGAGATCGGCAAGGTCATCGGCGTCCGCGTCTTCGACCGTGAAGAGGGCGACGAGCTGCCGCCGGGCGTGAACCAGCTGGTTCGTGTCTACGTGGCGCAGAAGCGCAAGATCACGGACGGTGACAAGCTCGCCGGTCGTCACGGCAACAAGGGTGTTATCTCCAAGATCCTGCCGATCGAGGACATGCCGTTCCTGGAGGACGGCACCCCGGTCGACATCATCCTCAACCCCCTCGGTGTCCCGTCCCGAATGAACCCGGGACAGGTCCTGGAGATCCACCTCGGCTGGCTCGCCAGCCGCGGCTGGGACGTCTCCGGGCTCGGCGAGGACTGGGCGCAGCGCCTGCAGTCCATCGGTGCCGACCAGGTCGCCCCGGGCACCAACGTCGCCACCCCCGTCTTCGACGGTGCGCGTGAGGACGAGCTCGCGGGTCTGCTCCAGCACACGATCCCGAACCGCGACGGCGAGCGCATGGTGCTCCCGTCCGGCAAGGCGAGGATGTTCGACGGCCGCTCCGGCGAGCCGTTCCCGGAGCCGATCTCGGTCGGCTACATGTACATCCTCAAGCTCCACCACCTGGTCGACGACAAGCTGCACGCCCGGTCGACCGGTCCGTACTCGATGATCACCCAGCAGCCGCTGGGTGGTAAGGCCCAGTTCGGTGGCCAGCGCTTCGGAGAGATGGAGGTGTGGGCGCTTGAGGCTTATGGCGCCGCGTACGCCCTCCAGGAGCTGCTGACCATCAAGTCCGACGACGTCACCGGCCGCGTGAAGGTCTACGAGGCCATCGTCAAGGGCGAGAACATCCCCGAGCCCGGCATCCCCGAGTCCTTCAAGGTGCTCATCAAGGAGATGCAGTCCCTGTGCCTCAACGTGGAGGTGCTGTCCTCGGACGGCATGTCCATCGAGATGCGCGACACCGACGAGGACGTCTTCCGCGCGGCGGAGGAGCTTGGCATCGACCTGTCCCGGCGCGAGCCGAGCAGCGTCGAAGAGGTCTGACGGGAGTCCGGTACGGGGGCTCAGCAATGAGCCCCCGGCCGGCCCCAGGACCCCCGTTTCAGACCCCATGACTTACAACCCTGAGAGGGATTGACGCATAGTGCTCGACGTCAACTTCTTCGATGAGCTCCGGATCGGTCTGGCCACCGCTGACGACATCCGTCAGTGGAGCCACGGCGAGGTCAAGAAGCCAGAGACCATCAACTACCGCACCCTCAAGCCCGAAAAGGACGGACTCTTCTGCGAGAAGATCTTCGGTCCGACCCGGGACTGGGAGTGCTACTGCGGCAAGTACAAGCGTGTCCGGTTCAAGGGCATCATCTGTGAGCGCTGCGGCGTCGAGGTCACTCGCGCCAAGGTGCGTCGTGAGCGGATGGGCCACATCGAGCTGGCCGCTCCCGTCACCCACATCTGGTACTTCAAGGGCGTTCCGTCGCGCCTCGGCTACCTGCTCGACCTCGCCCCGAAGGACCTCGAGAAGGTCATCTACTTCGCGGCGTACATGATCACGTACGTCGACGAGGAGCGCCGCACCCGCGACCTGCCCTCGCTGGAGGCGCACGTCTCCGTCGAGCGTCAGCAGGTCGAGAACCGTCGCGACGCCGACCTCGAGGCCCGCGCCAAGAAGCTCGAGACCGACCTGGCCGAGCTCGAGGCCGAGGGCGCCAAGGCCGACGTACGCCGCAAGGTGCGCGAAGGTGCCGAGCGTGAGATGAAGCAGCTGCGTGACCGTGCGCAGCGCGAGATCGACCGTCTCGACGAGGTGTGGACCCGCTTCAAGAACCTCAAGGTCCAGGACCTCGAGGGTGACGAGCTGCTCTACCGCGAGCTGCGTGACCGCTTCGGCACGTACTTCGACGGTTCGATGGGTGCCGCGGCGCTGCAGAAGCGCCTGGAGTCCTTCGACCTGGAGGAGGAGGCCGAGCGCCTCCGCGAGATCATCCGCACCGGCAAGGGCCAGAAGAAGACCCGTGCGCTCAAGCGCCTGAAGGTCGTCTCCGCGTTCCTGCAGACCAGCAACAGCCCCAAGGGCATGGTGCTGGACTGCGTGCCGGTCATCCCGCCGGACCTGCGTCCGATGGTGCAGCTGGACGGTGGCCGCTTCGCGACCTCCGACCTGAACGACCTGTACCGCCGCGTGATCAACCGCAACAACCGCCTCAAGCGACTCCTTGACCTCGGCGCGCCCGAGATCATCGTGAACAACGAGAAGCGCATGCTTCAGGAGGCCGTCGACGCGCTCTTCGACAACGGCCGTCGTGGTCGCCCGGTCACGGGCCCCGGCAACCGTCCGCTGAAGTCGCTGTCCGACATGCTCAAGGGCAAGCAGGGCCGCTTCCGTCAGAACCTTCTCGGTAAGCGTGTGGACTACTCCGCGCGTTCCGTGATCGTCGTCGGTCCGCAGCTGAAGCTGCACCAGTGTGGTCTGCCCAAGGCCATGGCGCTGGAGCTCTTCAAGCCGTTCGTGATGAAGCGTCTGGTCGACCTGAACCACGCGCAGAACATCAAGAGCGCCAAGCGGATGGTCGAGCGGGGCCGCACGGTCGTGTACGACGTCCTGGAAGAGGTCATCGCTGAGCACCCGGTTCTGCTGAACCGTGCGCCCACGCTGCACCGCCTCGGCATCCAGGCCTTCGAGCCGCAGCTGGTCGAGGGCAAGGCCATCCAGATCCACCCGCTCGTCTGCACCGCGTTCAACGCGGACTTCGACGGTGACCAGATGGCCGTGCACCTGCCGCTCTCCGCGGAGGCGCAGGCCGAGGCCCGCATCCTGATGCTGTCCTCGAACAACATCCTCAAGCCGGCCGACGGCCGCCCGGTCACGATGCCGACCCAGGACATGGTCCTCGGTCTGTTCTTCCTGACCACGGACGGCGAGCTGCGTAACGTCAAGGGTGAGGACCGCTCCTTCGCGTCCGTCGCCGAGGCGATCATGGCGTTCGACTCCGGCGAGCTCTCGCTGCAGTCCCGCGTGGACATCCGCTTCCCGGTGGGCACCATCCCGCCGCGCGGCTGGACCCCGCCGGCCCGCGAGGAGGGCGAGCCGGAGTGGCAGCAGGGTGACACCTTCCGCCTGAAGACGACCCTGGGCCGCGCGCTCTTCAACGAGCTGCTGCCCGAGGACTACCCGTTCGTCGACTACGAGGTCGGCAAGAAGCAGCTCTCCGAGATCGTCAACGACCTCGCCGAGCGCTACCCCAAGGTCATCGTGGCGGCGACGCTCGACAACCTGAAGGCTTCCGGCTTCTACTGGGCGACCCGCTCCGGCGTCACCGTGGCCATCTCCGACATCGTCGTTCCTGAGGCGAAGAAGGAGATCGTCAAGGGCTACGAGGCGCAGGACGAGAAGGTCCAGAAGCAGTACGAGCGCGGTCTGATCACCAAGGACGAGCGCACGCAGGAGCTCATCGCGATCTGGACCAAGGCGACCAACGAGGTTGCCGAGGCGATGAACGCGAACTTCCCGAAGACGAACCCCATCTTCATGATGGTTGACTCGGGTGCCCGAGGAAACATGATGCAGATGCGTCAGATCGCCGGTATGCGTGGTCTGGTGTCGAACGCCAAGAACGAGACGATCCCGCGCCCCATCAAGGCCTCCTTCCGTGAAGGCCTGTCGGTGCTCGAGTACTTCATCTCGACTCACGGTGCTCGTAAGGGTCTGGCGGACACGGCTCTGCGTACCGCCGACTCGGGTTACCTCACCCGTCGTCTGGTCGACGTCTCCCAGGACGTCATCATCCGCGAGGAGGACTGCGGCACCGACCGTGGCCTCAAGCTGCACATCGCGGAGCGCGGCGCGGACGGTGTGCTGCGCAAGGCGGACAACGTCGAGACCAGCGTGTACGCACGTGCGCTGGCCGAGGACATCACCGTCGACGGCAAGGTGCTGGCCCCGGCCAACACCGACCTCGGCGACGTCCTCATCGACGAGCTCGTCAAGCACGGCATCGAGGAGGTCAAGACCCGCTCGGTCCTGACCTGCGAGTCCGCCGTCGGCACCTGCGCCATGTGCTACGGCCGTTCGCTGGCCACCGGCAAGCTGGTCGACATCGGTGAGGCGGTCGGCATCATCGCCGCCCAGTCCATCGGTGAGCCCGGCACGCAGCTGACGATGCGTACCTTCCACACCGGTGGTGTGGCCGGTGACGACATCACCCAGGGTCTGCCCCGTGTCGTCGAGCTCTTCGAGGCCCGTACGCCCAAGGGTGTCGCCCCGATCTCCGAGGCCTCCGGCCGCGTGCGGATCGAGGAGACCGAGAAGACCAAGAAGCTCGTCGTCACCCCGGACGACGGCAGCGACGAGACGGCGTTCCCGATCTCGAAGCGCGCCCGACTCCTGGTGTCCGAGGGCGAGCACGTCGAGGTGGGCCAGAAGCTCACCGTGGGTGCCACCAACCCGCACGACGTGCTGCGCATCCTGGGTCAGCGTGCCGTCCAGGTCCACCTGGTCGGCGAGGTCCAGAAGGTCTACAACTCGCAGGGTGTGTCGATCCACGACAAGCACATCGAGATCATCATCCGGCAGATGCTGCGCCGGGTGACGATCATCGAGTCGGGTGACGCGGAACTGCTGCCCGGCGAGCTGGTCGAGCGTTCGAAGTTCGAGACCGAGAACCGTCGTGTGGTCCAGGAAGGTGGCCACCCGGCCTCCGGCCGTCCGCAGCTGATGGGTATCACCAAGGCCTCGCTGGCGACCGAGTCGTGGCTGTCGGCGGCGTCCTTCCAGGAGACGACCAGGGTTTTGACGGACGCGGCGATCAACGCCAAGTCCGACTCCCTGATCGGCCTCAAGGAGAACGTCATCATCGGTAAGCTCATCCCGGCCGGTACGGGTCTGTCCCGCTACCGCAACATCCGGGTCGAGCCGACCGAGGAGGCCAAGGCCGCGATGTACTCGGCCGTCGGCTACGACGACATCGACTACTCGCCGTTCGGCACGGGCTCCGGCCAGGCCGTCCCGCTGGAGGACTACGACTACGGTCCGTACAACCAGTAAGCGGTAGTACTGAAGGGCGGTCACCCCGGGTTCGGGGTGACCGCCCTTCGGCGTTTGTCAGCGGGGGAGCTGGAGGTACGGCTCCAGGGCGCGGATGCGGGTGATGTTGTCGGGATGAGTCGTCAGGAGCTTGGCCAGGCCGCCCGGCTCCTTGAGCTTCTTGCCCTGCGCGGCGGCGTACGCCTTCGCTGCGTTCTCCTCGGCCTGGAAGTGGTGCAGCACCTGGACCATCTCGGTCGCGAAACCGAGGGCGGCGGCCTGCTGGTCGGCGCGAAGCTCGCCCAGACGGCCCGCATAGGCGAGCAGGTAGGGCGCAATCACGAGGGGGATGGTGATGTACCAGGCGACGAGGAAGCCCATCACCACGAATGCCCCCATGAAGAGGATGAGAATCCCCGTCGCGGCCGCGGAGAAGACACTGGCGACGGCCAGCGCGATCCTGGCGAGCCCCCGGGTCAGCGCCCAGGCGATCCGGCCGGGCAGCGAGTACCAGTAGCCGAGCAGGCCCGCCCAGGCGTGACCGCCGGTGTGGTGGCCCAGTTCATGGGCGAGTACGGCGGCGAGGTTGCTGCTCGGGATCCGGTTGAGCGAGTACGTGGTGACGCCGACGACGTGCCCGGCCACCGCGACCGCGTTGAGGTCGTCACTGTTCTCCACCATCAGTGCGTACGTGTCCGCCTCGATGCCCGCCCGGGCGGTGACCTCGCGCCAGATCGGCTCCAGACGGGCCCGCTCCTCGGCCAGCGGTGCCCGCAGCTTGAGCACGCGCCGGGCGAAGAGCAGTTCGCTGGGCCGGTGGAAGACGAGCGCACCGGAGGCCAGCCAGGCCAGCACGACCAGCCAGCCCACCACCGTGCCGAACAACGGCAGGGCGATCGCGGAGACCACGGCGAGGCTCACCACGAAGCCCGGGATCTGCGTCGCCAGTTGGCCTATGGCGGTGGCGTCGGCCCCCCGCTGATGGGCCGCCACGTGGACGCGGGAGCCTTGATGACGGTAGTGGAGGTCATCGGGGGCGGTGGCGGGCTGCTGCGGGACGAAGGGGACCGCTCCCGGGGGCTGGGCCGCGTACTGCGGGGCGGGTCCCGGGGCCGGGGCGGCGGCTCCCGGGTACGGCGGGGCCGCCGTGCCGGGGTGGGCGGGCGGGGCCGCCGGATACTGCGGCTGTGGACACGGCTGCGGATACTGCGGTGGGGGAGCGGAGGCGCCCGGGTACGCGCGAGGCGGTGGGGGAGCGGGAGCGCCCGGGTACGCGGGAGGCGGCGGGGCCGCGCCCGGGTACTGGGGCTCGGGGGACGCCGGGCCCGATGGCTGGGTCATGCGGGACTCCTTCGGGGAATGCGGAAAGGGGACGTCAGCCGATGAGCAGCGCGGTGGGCAGCAGTGCGGAGCCGACGCAGAAGGCGATCAGTCCGGTGCGGATCCACTGGTGCTTGCGGGCGGCGATACGGCTGGTCTCGACGAGTGCCGCCGTGAGTCCGGTGGCCGGGTCACGGTCGGTGTCGGCGAGCGCCTCGGCCAACTGGCCCTCGCGTACGGCCTGTTGGATGTCGCCGAAGTAGCACAACGGCTGGCCGGGGGACCAGGAGCCGTTGCGGTAGCGGGGGAGTACGGCGAGGAGCAGCGCGAACAGGGAGAGTGCCAGGGCGGCGGCACCGGCCCACCACAGGGCGGTCCCGGCCCCGGACAGCGCGCCCGGCGTCCAGTCCCGCCCGGCCAGCAGCCCGCTGAACACTCCCGCCGTCATCCCGAGCGCCGCCACCAGGACGGACGCCTTGCTGTCGGCCCGGGCGATCTCCGCCCGCAACTCGCCGAGCAGCCGCTCGGCGGTGCGGGTGCCGGTCAGGGTGCCCGGGGTGGTCATACGGACCCCGCTTCGGCGGAGCCCTGAGGCGGCACACTGGCGTCTGAGGGGTCGCCCGCGCCGGGGGGCGGGGGAACGGCCGGAGCGGGGCCTGCGGCGGCGTACGGCGGTGTCTGACCGGCGTACGGGGGCGTCTGGCCGGCGTACGGCTGTGTCTGACCGGCATGCGGCGGTTGGCCCGCGTACGGAGTCTGGCCGGGATACGGAGCCTGGCCCGTGTTCGGAGCCTGGCCGGCATGCGGCGGTTGGCCCGCGTAAGGAGCCTGGCCCGCGTAGGGAGCCTGGCCCGCGTACGGAGCCTGGCCGGGATGCGAAGCCTCGCCGGGATGCGGCGGCTGCGGCGGGACGTACGGCTGTCCGGGCGTCGCTCCCGCGGGCAGTGCGCCCTGGCTCTCCGCCGGCTGAGGCGTCTGCTGCTGAATCAGGTCGTTGACGGCGCGCAGCGTGGAGCGGGCGGACTCCGCCTTCTGGTAGTCCTCCAGCGTGTCCCCGGCGATCAGTTCCAACTGGCTCTTCATGATGGAGAGTTGGTCTTTCTGGATGGAGCCGACGACCAGCTGGGTGTCCTCGGGATGCTGGGCCAGATGCAGGGCCCAGGCGGCGACACCGCCGTGCTGGAGCCAGTACTGGTAGAAGTTGATCTTCTCGGCCACCAGCTGCTGGTTCTGCTGCTGCCGCAGCACCTCCAGCTCGTGCTGCTGCCGGGCCTGGCGGAGCCGGAACTCGTGCTCGGGGTCGAGCATGTCCGTCTCGTAGCGCAGGCTCCGCTGCCGCCGCCGGTGCGCGATCGCCTCGTCGTCCAGCCGAAGCCGTACGACACAGGTCACGGCGAGGCCGACGCCCGCCGCGAAACCCCCGGTTCCCACGGCCTGTTGGACCGCGCCCTCGGCAGCCGGGCTGTCCTCGATGGAGAAGCGGCGGCTCACCGGCCGGGCGAACTTGTGGAGTTCACGGGTCAGCCGCGTCGGCACGTCACGCTCGCCGCTCGCCACATACGCGATCGGATCGGCGACCCGCCAGGTCAGATCGGCGGTGGCGCCGAAGGAGAACGCGTCGTCGTCGCTGGGCAGTTCCAGGTCGAGCTGTACCGGATGGCTGCCCATGTCCACCTCGTACACCGAGGTGTAGCGGCGTGTCGCGGCGTCCGAACGGCTCGGCCGGTGCGGCGGCATGTAGACGTCGTACGCGCCCTTGGCGGTGACGAAGACCAGCGCGTGGTCGATCGCGGTGACCGGCCGGCGGGCGGTGTAGTCGAAGCGTGCGATGGGCCGCACCGTGAGCACCGGGTCGATCAACTCGGTGTGCCGGTCGGCGTCCTGCTGCCACTCCGGCTGACGGCGGAACTCCGCCATGGTTCAACTCCTCGATGGCTCTGGGGTGGAGGGGATCAGTACGCCGAGCAGCCGGTCGGAGATCGGCGGGCGCGGTCCGCCGTCGGAGGCGCGCAGGTTGAGCAGCTCGTGGCTGAGCCGCTTGTGGTCGTCCGCCGTCACGATCAGCGCGGGCAGCAGCAGCTCCAGGGCCTGCGCGGCGTCCGCGCGGCGCTGGGCCACGTACACCCAGGTGTGCAGGGCGTTCAGGGCTCCCCGGGTGTGCGCGCGGTCGCCGAGCGCGGTGCGCCAGAGGGTGGCGAGGTCGCGGGCCGAGTCCGTCTCGTACATGCCCGTCTCGGCGTACCACTCGACGAGCGCGCCCTCCTCGGCGTTGTCGCAGGCGCGGACGAACGCGCCCAGTGCGAGCGCGCGGACCGACGCCGTGTCGTGGTGCAGGAGCCGCACCAGCTCGGAAAGCATCTCGCCGCGCCGGCCGCCCACGGACAGCAGCAGGGCTGTGGACTCGATCAGGTTGTTCGCCTCGGCGGCGGTGCTGTTGTCGACGCGGGCACGGGCCGCGAGTGCGCTCAGCGCGGGGCCCACGAGGTCCGGGCGCAGCGGTGTGAGCAGACCGAAGGCGCGGATCGCGGTCCAGCGTCGGGCCCAGTGGGAGTCCGTGCACCACTGCGTGAGCAGGCGCAGGACGACGGGCGCGTCGAGGAGCTGGGCGAGCGTGAGCGCGTTCGCGGCGGTGACCCGGGGGCCGAAGGACTTCGACACGGCCCAGCCGTCGATCAGCAGCGCGACCGCCGACGGCAGGTCGGCGCGGGCGAGCAGCGCGGTGGCCGCGGCGGCCCGGGTGCGGACGACCGGGCGGCCGTCGCGGGCCAGTTCCCTCAGCCAGGCGACCAGCGCGGGCCGGGCCGACGGATGGCCCGTCCACACCTCGGTGAGCAGGACGCGCGGGGTGTTCTCCCTCTTGAAGTACGCCGTGTACTGCGGCACCGACCCCCACTCGGTCGCCTCGTCCCGCACCTCCCCCTCGGCCCGCGCCCGCTCGAGCCGGGTCTCGGCGGCGAGCCCGAACACCGGGATCTCCGGCGGCTGTTCGGGATGCTGCAAGCGCTGAAAGTGCACGTACAACGTGTCCGCGAGCTCGGCGGCGAGGACGTACGGGGCCTGGTCGAAGACGGCGAGCGAGATGAGGAACGCCTTGTCGCGCAGGGTGGCCTCGGGGTCGCTCAGCCACTCCCGGCACTGCTGCTCCACCGCCGCCTGCCCGAAGTCCGTGAGACGCGCCGCCGCTTCCTCGCCACCGTCGTAACCGGCCACTTCGGCGGCGAACTTGGCGGCTTCCGCGGGCCGGTGGGCGCCGCGCGAGAGGAAGTGCCGCACGGGGCCGAGCGCGAGGAGTTCGTCGATGTCCGCGCCGCGCCGCTCGGCCAGGTGCGCGCGCAGCACGTCGGTCGCCTCCGGCGGCTCCCAGCGGGACGGCGTGACGCCCAGCAGGAACGGGGAGTTCTCGACGGTCACCACGAGATATCCGTCGATCTTCTTGAGCTGGTCGCGGGCCGCGTACAGGTAGTTGTCCCGCAGTGGCCGGTTGCGGCTCAGCGGCAGGTCGCGCAGGACATGGCCGCCCGGCGAGGAGAGCTGGGCGCTCAGGGCGGCCGGGTTCGTCTCCGAGGAGAGGGCGTGCACGGCGGGGACGCCGAGGCGGTGCAGCAGCATGAGCGCGGCGGCGGAGCGGCCGGTGGCGTGGGCGCCCGCCAGTACCAGGACGCGTTCCTCGCGCAGCCGCGCCAGGGCGGACGCGAAGGCGGGGCCCTCGACGAAGGTCGCGGCCAGTTCGTCCAGCCGCTCGCGCGGGATCTCGCCGGAGGCGTACGCCGCCGAGGCCGTCGCCCCGTAATGGTGGTGCTCCGTCTTGCCGCCCATGAACACATCACGGGCTACGCCGCCGGACACCCCGTGCTGGGCGCCGCCCACCAGGCTGCCGCCGAAGGACGTGGCCTCATTGAGGATGAATCCCGGGGTGTGCGCGACGAGTTCGCGCTGGGCGGCTCGAGCCTCCTGGGTGCGCTCCTCGGGATCGTGGTCGGGGTTCGGTTCGGCGGCCGGGTGCGGCTCGTTCGGCAGTACGTCGTCGGGGGGCGGGGGTGGGGGCATCGTCACGCCGACTCACCCCCGGATCCGCCCAGGTGTACGTCGCCGGTGACCTGGCCGCCGGACACGCCGTGCTGGTCGCCTGCGACGACGCTGCCGCCGAAGCTGGGGGAGCCGCCGTTGAAGTTGAAGACGACGCCTGAGGGAGGACCGGAGGGAGGACCGCAGGGAGGACCGGAGGGAGGAGGGGAAGCCGGTGTGTCAGCGCCCGGCGCCGGGCTCTCCCCCGAGCCGCCCGGCGCCGGGGCTCCCCCCTCCTCACAGTGGTCGTCGGTGCCGTGCCGCGGGACGGGGCCGTGCAGCCAGGCCCGCAGGGGGCCGTTCTTGCTGTCCACCGTCACCGGGTGGAAGTCGTCCGCCGGGATGCCGCGATGGCCGTGCCGCACGATGCCCGCGTGCACGCTCTCCGAGACGCACAGCGCGAAGTCGTTCGGCCGCTCGCGCAGGGCCGCGCGCAGCAGCTTGGCGTCCAGGAGCCGGCAGGCGTGGTTCAGGTCCGAGCCGACCCAGCCGTCGAGGTTGTCCACGGCGACGTAGCCCGTGGCGACGACGCCGCGCAAGCGGATCTGGGCGGAGCTGGACGCCATGCGATTGATGGCCTGGAGCTGGGTGGGGACCTCGGTGAGCAGGGTGCGCAGCAGGGCGGCGACGGAGGCGTTGGCGTCGATCAGCTCCATCACCGAGTCGCCTCGGTCCGCGCGGAGCCGGAGCCGCTCGTCGATGCCGGCGCTTTCGAGTGCGCGGTCGGTGATGTCGTACAGCATGCGGCGCAGGTAGGCCTGCTCGACGTCGTCCCGGTCGCTGTACTTCTCGATGTCGAGCAGGAGGATCGTCCGGCTCACGGGGTCGGTCATGGTCGCCTTTCGGTGGGGGCCGCCTTGCCTGCTCAGCAGGGTGTCGTTCCCGGCGGGCCGGGTGTGAGGGCGGATTTCCCACTCGAAGTGTGACCGTGTGCACAGAGGGCTTCCGGCGTCCCGGAGGTCCCACGTGGCCGTTGCTTTCACGGGCACCCGGCGCGGGTGCCTGCGCAGGCGTTTCTCGCCCCCTCCGCCCCTTCCCGTCCCGTCCCTGGGGGCTGCGCCCCCAGACCCCCCTGTCGCGCTTCGCGCTCGTCCTCAAACGCCGGACGGGCTAGGTCTAGCCCCGTGCGATCTGTCGCAGTACATCCGGACGCACGATCACCAGTGCCCGCCTCCCCGTCACCACCGCCTCCCGTTCCCGTAGCTCCTTCAGCAGGCGTTGGACCATCTCCCGGGAGGCGCCCACGGAGCCCGCCAGCTCCTGCTTGCTCAGCGGGACGGACAGCTCGATGCCCTCGGGCGTGCGGCGGCCGTTGGTGCGGGCGAGGTCGAGGAGGAGGGCGGCGAAGCGTTCACGGACGCTCATGGAGGCGAACTCCAGGCGGCGGCGGTCGGCGGCGCGGGTGCGGTCGGAGGTGAGGCCGAGGAGGGCGAAGGAGACGGCCGGGGAGCGGGCCAGGAACGCGGTGAAGTGTTCGCGGACCACGGCGATGGTGCGGACCGGTTCCAGGGCGGTGACCGTGGCCGAGCGCGGCCGGCCGGTGAGGGCGGCGGACTCGCCGATGATGTCGCCGGGCCCGCGCAGCGCGAGCAGTGCCTCGTACCCGTTCGCCGCGGCCGCCGTCACCTTCGTCCACCCGTGCGTCACGATCAGCACATGGGAGGACGGCTCACTCTGGTGCAGCAGCACCATGCGCGGGGTGAAGGAGAGCTCACGGCCGAGGGCCAGCAGCGCGGCGCGGTCCCCGCTCTCCAGCCGGGCCAGGAACGGCACCCTGTCGTCCAGGCCCTCGTCACCGGGTAAATCCGCAACCGTCATGTGTCCCCCGTCCCCCGATCGTCACAGCGACCGATCAACGTACTGAACGGACAGTCGTCACAATGGCGGAACCGGAGACATTCGCAGGAGGTCGGCGAAAGAGCCCACAGCAAGGGTGACAAGTCCGGCGTGTCGGGCCCCACGGCATTTGTTTTGACCGGAGTCCGTGAGGTAGGTACGCTCAGACCTTGTGCCTGGGGTGTGCCCTGGCTCCCGTGCGTGCCTTCAACCGCACAGGGGGAGCCGTAGGCGGCCACCGTAATCTGCGCCCTTTTCGCCTCGCGGCGAGAGTCCGCGGTTTCGACACACCCGACCGCGTGGGTCGGCGATGTTTCAGGTTAGCTTCACCATTCGGCACACAGAAACCGGAGAAGTAGTGCCTACGATCCAGCAGCTGGTCCGGAAGGGCCGGCAGGACAAGGTCGAGAAGAACAAGACGCCCGCACTCGAGGGTTCGCCCCAGCGTCGCGGCGTCTGCACGCGTGTGTTCACGACCACCCCGAAGAAGCCGAACTCGGCCCTGCGTAAGGTCGCGCGTGTGCGTCTGACCAGCGGGATCGAGGTCACCGCTTACATTCCGGGTGAGGGACACAACCTGCAGGAGCACTCCATCGTGCTCGTGCGTGGTGGCCGTGTGAAGGACCTGCCGGGTGTTCGCTACAAGATCATCCGCGGTTCCCTTGACACCCAGGGTGTGAAGAACCGCAAGCAGGCCCGCAGCCGCTACGGCGCCAAGAAGGAGAAGTAGAAATGCCTCGTAAGGGCCCCGCCCCGAAGCGCCCGGTCATCATCGACCCGGTCTACGGTTCCCCTCTGGTGACCTCCCTCATCAACAAGGTGCTGCTCAACGGCAAGCGCTCCACCGCCGAGCGCATCGTCTACGGCGCCATGGAGGGTCTGCGTGAGAAGACGGGCAACGACCCGATCATCACGCTGAAGCGCGCGCTGGAGAACATCAAGCCGACCCTCGAAGTCAAGTCCCGCCGTGTCGGCGGTGCGACGTACCAGGTCCCGATCGAGGTCAAGCCCGGTCGCGCCAACACGCTCGCGCTGCGCTGGCTCGTCGGTTACTCCCGCGCCCGTCGCGAGAAGACCATGACCGAGCGTCTGCTCAACGAGCTTCTCGACGCCTCCAACGGCCTCGGTGCCGCTGTGAAGAAGCGCGAGGACACCCACAAGATGGCCGAGTCCAACAAGGCCTTCGCGCACTACCGCTGGTAGTCGCAACCCACATCGAGACCGAGAGAAGACTGAAGCCTTATGGCTACCACTTCACTTGACCTGGCCAGGGTCCGCAACATCGGGATCATGGCCCACATCGACGCGGGCAAGACGACCACCACCGAGCGGATCCTCTTCTACACCGGCGTCAGCTACAAGATCGGTGAAGTCCACGACGGCGCCGCCACCATGGACTGGATGGAGCAGGAGCAGGAGCGTGGCATCACGATCACCTCTGCTGCCACCACCTGTCACTGGCCGCTTGAGGACAACGACTACACGATCAACATCATCGACACCCCGGGCCACGTCGACTTCACGGTCGAGGTGGAGCGCTCGCTGCGCGTCCTCGACGGTGCCGTCACGGTGTTCGACGGTGTCGCCGGTGTCGAGCCGCAGTCCGAGACGGTGTGGCGTCAGGCCGACCGTTATGGCGTGCCGCGCATCTGCTTCGTGAACAAGCTGGACCGTACCGGCGCCGAGTTCCACCGCTGTGTGGACATGATCTCGGACCGCCTGGGTGCCCAGCCGCTCGTCATGCAGCTTCCGATCGGCGCCGAGATGGACTTCAAGGGCGTTGTGGACCTGGTCCGCATGAAGGCGCTCGTGTGGTCCGCCGAGGCCGCCAAGGGCGAGATGTACGACGTCGTCGACATCCCGGCCACGCACACCGAGGCTGCCGAGGAGTACCGCGGCAAGCTGATCGAGGGCGTCGCCGAGAACGACGAAGAGATCATGGAGCTGTACCTGGAGGGCGTCGAGCCCACCGAGGAGCAGCTGTACGCCGCGATCCGTCGCATCACCATCGCGTCCGGCAAGTCCAACGACACCACGGTCACCCCGGTGTTCTGTGGCACCGCGTTCAAGAACAAGGGCGTTCAGCCCCTGCTCGACGCGGTCGTGCGCTACCTCCCGACTCCGCTTGACGTCGAGGCCATCGAGGGCCACGACGTGAAGGACCCGGAGCTGGTCATCAAGCGCAAGCCGTCCGTGGACGAGCCGCTGTCCGCCCTCGCGTTCAAGATCATGAGCGACCCGCACCTCGGCAAGCTCACCTTCGTCCGGGTTTACTCGGGCCGCCTGGAGTCCGGCACCGCCGTGCTGAACTCCGTCAAGGGCAAGAAGGAGCGCATCGGCAAGATCTACCGCATGCACGCGAACAAGCGTGAGGAGATCGAGGCGGTGGGCGCCGGCGACATCGTCGCCGTCATGGGCCTGAAGCAGACCACCACCGGTGAGACGCTTTCGGACGACAAGAACCCGGTCATCCTGGAGTCCATGGACTTCCCGGCGCCGGTCATTCAGGTCGCCATCGAGCCCAAGTCCAAGGGTGACCAGGAGAAGCTGGGTGTAGCCATCCAGCGTCTCGCGGAGGAGGACCCCTCCTTCCAGGTTCACTCGGACGAGGAGACCGGCCAGACCATCATCGGCGGTATGGGCGAGCTGCACCTCGAGGTGCTGGTCGACCGTATGCGCCGTGAGTTCAAGGTCGAGGCCAACGTCGGCAAGCCGCAGGTCGCCTACCGTGAGACGATCCGCAAGGCCGTCGAGCGCGTGGACTACACCCACAAGAAGCAGACCGGTGGTACCGGTCAGTTCGCCAAGGTGCAGATCGCGATCGAGCCCATCACCGAGGCCGACGGTCCGGCGTACGAGTTCGTGAACAAGGTCACCGGTGGCCGTATCCCGCGGGAGTACATCCCGTCGGTGGACGCCGGTGCGCAGGAGGCCATGCAGTTCGGCATCCTCGCCGGGTACGAGATGACGGGCGTCCGCGTCACGCTTCTCGACGGTGGCTACCACGAGGTCGACTCCTCCGAGCTCGCGTTCAAGATCGCCGGTTCGCAGGCCTTCAAGGAGGCCGCGCGCAAGGCCAGCCCCGTGCTGCTCGAGCCGATGATGGCCGTCGAGGTCACCACGCCCGAGGACTACATGGGTGACGTCATCGGCGACATCAACTCCCGCCGTGGTCAGATCCAGGCCATGGAGGAGCGGGCCGGTGCCCGCGTCGTGAAGGGCCTCGTGCCCCTCTCGGAGATGTTCGGCTACGTCGGCGACCTCCGCAGCAAGACCTCGGGTCGCGCAAGCTACTCGATGCAGTTCGACTCCTACGCCGAGGTTCCCCGGAACGTCGCCGAGGAGATCATCGCGAAGGCCAAGGGCGAGTAACACACCCCGTTTACACGCTTTAGGCTTGACACCGACCGCCGGGGCTCATCCGGTAAGGGAGAACCCCGGCGGGCGGCATCCCAGCAAAGATCACCTGGCGCCGATGAGTAAGGCGTACCAGAACCACTCCACAGGAGGACCCAGTGGCGAAGGCGAAGTTCGAGCGGACTAAGCCGCACGTCAACATCGGCACCATCGGTCACATCGACCACGGTAAGACGACCCTCACGGCCGCCATTACCAAGGTGCTGCACGACGCGTACCCGGACCTGAACGAGGCCTCGGCCTTCGACCAGATCGACAAGGCTCCTGAGGAGCGCCAGCGCGGTATCACGATCTCGATCGCGCACGTCGAGTACCAGACCGAGACGCGTCACTACGCCCACGTCGACTGCCCCGGTCACGCGGACTACATCAAGAACATGATCACGGGTGCGGCGCAGATGGACGGCGCCATCCTCGTGGTCGCCGCCACCGACGGCCCGATGCCGCAGACCAAGGAGCACGTGCTCCTGGCCCGCCAGGTCGGCGTTCCCTACATCGTTGTCGCGCTGAACAAGGCCGACATGGTGGACGACGAGGAGATCCTGGAGCTCGTCGAGCTCGAGGTTCGTGAGCTTCTCTCCGAGTACGAGTTCCCGGGCGACGACCTGCCGGTCGTCAAGGTCTCGGCGCTCAAGGCCCTTGAGGGCGACAAGGAGTGGGGCCAGACCGTCCTCGACCTGATGAAGGCCGTCGACGAGAACATCCCGCAGCCCGAGCGTGACGTCGACAAGCCGTTCCTCATGCCGATCGAGGACGTCTTCACGATCACCGGTCGCGGTACGGTCGTCACCGGCCGTATCGAGCGTGGTGTCCTCAAGGTCAACGAGACCGTTGACATCGTGGGCATCAAGCAGGAGAAGACCACCACCACGGTCACCGGCATCGAGATGTTCCGCAAGCTGCTCGACGAGGGCCAGGCCGGTGAGAACGTCGGTCTGCTCCTCCGTGGCATCAAGCGCGAGGACGTCGAGCGCGGCCAGGTCATCATCAAGCCCGGTTCGGTCACGCCGCACACCGAGTTCGAGGCCCAGGCCTACATCCTGTCCAAGGACGAGGGTGGCCGCCACACGCCGTTCTTCAACAACTACCGGCCGCAGTTCTACTTCCGTACGACGGACGTGACCGGTGTGGTGACCCTCCCCGAGGGCACCGAGATGGTCATGCCGGGCGACAACACCGAGATGCTTGTCTCGCTGATCCAGCCCGTCGCCATGGAAGAGGGCCTGAAGTTCGCCATCCGTGAGGGTGGCCGGACCGTGGGCGCCGGCCAGGTCACCAAGATCAACAAGTAAGTCTTGTTGACTTGATTGCCTGGTAGCTCCTTCAAGAGCTCCTGAGAGGGCCCGTACGACTTCGGTCGTACGGGCCCTTTCGCTGTGACGAAACTATTCGGCGCCGACGACCCGCTGTTCCCTCGCCGTACCCGCCCTCCCGATTTGGACATACCTGGGCCCTCCGGAGAGCCACCGCGTCAACCGACTCGCACATCTGGCCGTACGCATCACTCGAAAGGACTGCACCTGGGGAACTTCTGTGTGCCCGCAGTAGCTGTGGTGGCCGCGACGCTGCTGGTGAGCCGCCACGCAGACGGCGTCCGCGCACGAGGCCCCGCCGCGGGCGCTCGCCGACCGGGCGGACGTCACTCCGGATTGCCACGCCCGTGCACATGACGGCACTCGCCCAGGACGCCACGTACAGCCGTACGACCGCGCGTGAATTTACCTGGCGCGCTTCGCGGGCCTGGACATGCGGACGGCCTTCACGGAGGTGGACGTACGGATGGTCCTGCCGGCGGACGCCGAGAAGTTCACCCGTCAGGCGGGCTACTTCCGGGGACTGCTCGACGCCTGCCTCTCCACCCGCAGCTGCACGTCCTTCACCGTCTGGGGCTACACCGACAAGCACTCCTGGGTGTCGGGGGCCTTCACGGGGCAGGGGGCGGCGACGCTGATGGACGAGGACTTCGCGACGAAGCCGGCGTACGCGGCGGTCGGCGACCGGCTGGCGTCCGGACGCTGAGCGGCTGTCACCAAGTGACCGGCAGAGCCACCGGGCCGCGGATCATCGTGCGCTGCCGGAAGGGGACCTGATCGGCGGGTACGGCGAGGCGCAGCCCCGGGAGGCGGTCCAGCAGCGTGTCGATCAGCAGCTCGATCTGCATACGGGAGAAGACGGCACCCGTGCAGTAGTGCGGCCCGTTGCCGAACGCCACATGGGCGCCGGCGTCCCGGTCGAGGTCGATCCGGTCGGGGTCGGGGAAGACGTCCGGATCACGGTTGGCGGCGAGGTAGGAAACGTAGACGGGGTCGCCGGCGCGGACGCGGATGCCCTGGATGTCGACGTCCTCCGTGGCGATACGGGGGAGGCCGACGGCGGCGCGGTGGGGGATGTAGCGCAGCAGTTCCTCGATGGCTGCGGGGCGGCAGGCCGGGTCGCTGCGGAAGCGTTCCAGCAGGTCGGGCCGGGTGAGCAGCAGGTAGAACATCTGGCCGGAGTTGTTGGTGACGGCCTCCCCGCCGATCTGCAGCGGCCCGGCGACGCTGATCGCCTCTTCCTCGCCGAGCTCGCCGCGCCGCACGGCGCCGCCGAGCAAGGACAACACCTCTTCGCTGCCACTGTCACTGTCAGTCTCGCTGTCGCGGCGGTCGCGGACGGCCTGCCCGATCCACCCGAACAGGCCCTGCTTGGCGCGCTCGGCGGCCTCGACGCCGCCCGCGGTGGAAATGATCTCCCGCGTCCAGTCGTGCAGCTTCTGCCGCTCGTCGACGGGGACGCCCATGACCTCGCAGACGACGTTGATCGGGAACGGCTCGAGAACCCGCTCGATGAGATCGGCGGGCGGCCCGCTCGCCACCATCTCCTCGACCAGGACGTCGAGCATCTCCTGGGCCCGCGGGCGCAGCCGTTTCACCGCGCTCACGGTGTAGGCGTTCGCGACGGCGTGCCGGAGCCGGTTGTGGTCGGGCTGGTCGGCCCACGCGAGCGCGCCGGGCCTCGGCGCGAAGTGCGGCGCCAGCCGGGTGACCTGCCGGACGGAGGCCTCCGCCCGGCTGAACCGGGGATCGTTCGTGATCATCTTCACGTCGTCGTAGCGCGTCGCCAGCCACGCCCAGCCCTCCCCGTGCGGAAGCCGGATCCGCGTGAGCGGCCCTTCCCGCATCAGCTCCGCGAGCACCGGCTCGAACTCGGTCGCGGCCAGCTCACCGGCGGGCCAGTCACGGACAGGGGGAAGGGGCTGCTCGGCGAGGGTGGTGGTCTCTTCTGCCATGGATCCACCTTCGGCCGCCCCGGCTCGGGTGTCGCGCGGGAGTGCTCCAGGCGGAGGTGGCCTCCATGAGGGAACCTCGGCTGCGCTGAGTCCCCGTTCAGTCCTCCGCGAAGACCTCGGTGGTCGACGTGTAACGCTCGTGTGCGCGCCCCGCCGCGTTGCCGTCACCGGGACGCGGCGAACCGCCTCCCGGTGGGAGCGAGGCCCAACTCGGCCCAGACCGTCTTGCGTGGGGCCGGCCCGGACCGGACGCCCCAGCGGTCGGCGAGTGTGTCCACGAGGAGGAGCCCTCGGCCGGACTCGCCGTCGGGCAGCGGGTGCCGGGCCTGCGGAAGGTGGTCACCCCGGGTGTCCGTGACCTCGATGCGCAGGGTGTCGCCGACGACGTACAGAGTGAGCCGGAAGTCGCGGCCGGGCACGCGGCCGTGCGTCACCGCGTTGGCCGCGAGCTCCGCCACGATGTGCCGTGCCGCCTCCAACGGGAGTTCCCAGGCGCGGAGTTGTTCGGTGGTGAGCAGTCGAGGTGCTGCGCCGAGAGCTTGAACGCATGTCGGCAGTCGCCCAGTTGAGGAGGGTCTCGTTCCAGGTCATGCCTACGAATCGAGAGGATCACGCCGGAATGCAGGGGCTGATCGAGGTGCTGAAGTTCGGTGACGGTACGGCGGTCGGGCGCTCCGAGGGCGCGTTCAACTCCCGTCCGGTCTCGGACCCGAAGGTGTCTGCCCCCACCTGGGGTTCACCCCCACCACGTGGGCCAACTTCGTGCCGTACGCCTGCGGACCCTGACGCCTTCTGGTGAACGGCGCCCGCGCAGCGGACACTTCACGGATGGATGAGCAGCAGCGGGTCGATGAGCCGGCCAGAGCGGCGGCCTTGGTGCGCCGGTGGGGCGCGGCGACGTTGGGCTACGAGGAGCTGGCTCGGAGGGGCGCCCGTCAGCTGCTCGACGAGGGCCGTGTCGAGGAACTGCGGGAGTTGGCACGGAACGGGTCCTTTGAGCGGCTGGCGTTGGCGCGGTTCTACGCCGAGCGGGGCCGGACCGAGGAGCTTCAGGAGCTCGCCGACCTCGCGCTCCCGCGCCTGGACGTCGTCCTGAGCGGCGCCCTGGCCGGGCAGGACGACGCGGAAGCGGCGAAGGCCCTCATGAAGACGGGCCTGTACGTGCGCGACCGGGACGCCCGCGAGCAGTTGATCGCGCTGCTGCGCGCCCAGGGCCGCATGGACGAGGCCATCGCCGCGCTGGACACGCACCCCAACGAGTTCGCGGAATGGCATCTGCTGGTCCACCTTCTCCTCGCGCAGGGCCGTATCGAGGAAGTCCGCGCGATGGTGGACGACCAGCGCCGCGCGCATGCCCGCAGCGCGATCGCGGACATCTTCGCCGAGGAGGGCATGGTCGAGGAGTTGCGGGCGCTCACCGGCCGCGGACACGCCGACAACACCGCCTACCTCCTCCTGCTGGCCCGCACCCTGGCACGCCTCGGCCGCGCCGAGGAGGGCATCGCCGTGTTCAGGAAAGGCGTCAAGGCAGGCGACAAGTACGCCTTCACATGGCTGATCGACCTGCTGGTGGAGCAGGGCCGGGCCGATCAGGCCCTGGCAGCCCTGGCCGGCCATCGCGGTCGCACTCAGGCCGACCGCGACTCCCGCAGCGACGCCGGCTTCAAAGTGGCCCGACTGCTGGACCGACAGGGCCGCGCCGAGGGCGCGATCCGCGTGCTGCGCACCTACACAGACGCGCCCGCCCAGCTCGCCGACCTGCTGGCCGAGCAGGACCGCCTCGACGAGGCCCTCCAGGTCCTCGACCGTGCCATCGGGGCCACCACCTATACGAAGCCCCTCGAAAGGCTCGCCGAACAGGTGACCGACCTGCTCGTCGAGCACGGCCGGATCGACGAGCTCCGCGGCCGCGCCGACGGGACAGGCGGAGCCGTCCCCACGTACCGGCTGCGCCTTGCCCGGTACCTGGAGGAACGCCGGTTCCTCGACGAACTGCGGACACGCCACGCCGCCGGAGATCATTTCGCGAGCAGAAGCCTGGCCGAGCTGCTGGCCCGGGAGGACCGTGTCGCCGATCTCGAAGCCCTCGTGGCCGAGAGCGACGACAGCGTCCCGCGGTACGTCCTGGGGCACGTCAGGCAGGCCCGCTTCCTGGAGATCCCCTACCAGCTCTACATGCAACGGCAGCGGGGCCAGGAACCAGCCTGAGAGCAGGAGTCGATCACGGTCCTTCCTGTTTCCCCGTCTCCCGGATCCGGGCTCCTGTAAGGCAGTCCGAACCGCGACTCGGCGTCAAGAGCGGGAAGTTGAGCCGTGGGGAGCCGGGCGTCGCGGGTGTCGGTCAGCTCGATGTACCCCGATGTACAGGGTGTTGCCAGCGGGTGGGTTCGGTGACTGCCCGGAGCTTGTCCGGGCTGCCGGGACGGCGTGTACGGGTAGGGCGCTGCTGCGCGGGGGAGCGTCGCCCGGACCGTCCGGTGCACCGGCGTATCGGGGTGGGGACAGTCCCCCCGGGGCCGAGTTCGCCCCGGAGCGGGGCGGTTTCCTTTTTCTGACTCACTGTCATTTCCCACCGGGTCTCGGGGAGCCTCACCCTCGTGGCGCAACACGAGTCGCAGGGCGGTCGTGCATCGCCAAGGCTGCATTGCAGAGCGGCGCGGCCCTTCAAAAGCCCACTGCTTTCACCGGCGTGTGGCACGCCGCACCGCAACGGCTCGCTCGGGGAACCATGAAGGAAAGGTGTCGAGATGACACATTCTGGCCGCCCGGTGCGGCTTCCAGGCCGTTGGGGCATAGCCTCGCTCACGGCTGCAGCCGCCCTCCTGGCCACCGGTATGGCGCAGCCGACGTCGGCAGCCGCAGTGCGGCCACCCGCCATTCCGGCCCCGTATGCCCCTTCCCAGAGCGATGGATCCGTCTCCGTCACACCGCTCTCGGGCGGCTGGTCCAATCCCTGGGCCATCTCGTTTCTGCCGGACGGACACTCGGCGCTGGTGACCGAGAACGAGACCTCCCGTGTCTTCCGCCTCCGCGACGACGGCTCCAGGAGCCTTGTCGGCACAGTGCCGCACGTGGCCGTCTTCGCGCCCGGCGACTCCGGAGTCGGCGGGCTGCTGGGGGTCGTTCTGTCTCCGACGTGGGACGGCAAAAAGGACAAGAGCGTGTTCTTCATGCACACCACGGCGACGGAGACCCGCGTGGTGCGGATGAACTACGACGGCAAGTCGCTGAGCGGCTACACCGTGCTGCTCGGTGGCATCAGACGGGGCTCGAACCACCACGGCGGCAAGATCGCCTTCGGGCCGGACGGGTACCTCTACGTCGCGACCGGCGAGGCCACGCAGGCGCAGCTCGCACAGGACAAGAACTCGATCAACGGAAAGATCCTCCGGATCACCAAGACCGGCGCTCCGGCGCCCGGTAACCCGTTCGGCAACCACATCTACAGCTATGGCCACCGCAATCCGCAGGGCCTGGCCTGGGATCGCAAGGGCCGGCTGTGGTCGGTTGAAATCGGCCAGGACGCGACCGACGAACTCAACCTGATCGAGCCGGGCGCCAACTACGGCTGGCCGCGCTGTGAGGGCAACTGCAATGTCAAGGGCATGACCAACCCGAAGGCCACCTGGGATCACACCACCGCCCCCGCCCAGATCGCTGTCGTAGGCGACAACCTCTATGTGTCGTCGCTGCGCGGCTATCACCTGTGGCGCGTTCCGGTCGACGCGGCAATCGGGGGCAAGGGCAACGACGCGAAAACCGCCGTCTACTCCGGCCACGTGCTCCGTGCCCTCACGAAGGTCCCCGGCAGGAACGAGCTGTGGCTCGGCACCTCGAGAAGCGGGGACGGCAAGGACGAGATCTTCCGCGTGACCATCAAGTAAGGCCCCTCGCAGAAAGGCAGGTACCACCCATGAACGAAACCGAGGCCCAGACGAAGGCAGTCGAGGCGGCCCCCTCGCAGCAGCCCGACCCGACTGCCTGGCAGACGCCCGAGTACACGGTCGTCGACACCGCGCTCGAGGTCACCGCCTACTCCCTCAACTCCCGCTAGCCGACGCCATGCTGCTGCTGGTACTCGGCACTGCCGCCGGCGGCGGAATCCCCCAGTGGAACTGCGCGTGTCCCGGATGCTCCGGGGCACGCGCCCACCCGCACTGGCGCCGCCGCCACGCATCGCTCGCCGTCCGGACAGGTGAAGGGCGCTGGTACATCGTCAACGCGACACCCGACATCGGCGACCAGATCGAAGACCGGCCCGAACTCCACCCGGGGCCCGGACCCCGGCAGACACCGGTCGCCGGACTGATCCTCACCGACGCCGAACTCGACCACACCCTGGGCATCGCACGGCTGCGTGAGGCGGAGGGCCTCCAGGTGATCGCGACGGCCCCGGTCCGCCAGGCCCTCCTGGACCATCTGCACCTCGGCGATGTGCTGACGCCGTACACCTCCGTGACCTGGCGGGAACTGCCGCGGCGCGGCGCCGATCCGCTGGACCGGGACACCTCGGCCCTGCAGATCAGCGGCATCCCGGTGTCCGGCAAGCGCCCGCGGTACGCCGCCGACGCCCCGGACGACGACGCGTGGGTCGTCGCGCTGCGCCTGTACGACCCCGCCTCCGGCGCGTCCGCGCTCTACGCTCCCGCGCTGGCCGCCTGGCCGGACCGCCTCCAGCAGGCCGCCGCCGAGGCCGACTGCGTCATCGTGGACGGCACCTTCTGGGACGACGAGGAGCCCCGCCGTACCGGCATCTCGCCCCGCACCGCCACCGGCATGGGCCACCTGCCCATCGAGGGACCCAACGGCACCGCGGAACGCCTGGCCGCCCTCTCCGCCCGGTGCCTCTACACGCACCTCAACAACACCAACCCCCTCGTCGACCCGGCGGCACCGCAGCACAAGCGGCTCGCACGGCTGGGCATCGAGGTGGCGCACGACGGGATGGTGATCGAGCTGTGAACACGGCACTCGCCCCGCTCGCGGAGCCCTGGAGCCCCGCGGAGTTCGAGGCACGACTGCGCGCGGTGGGGGAGGACCGGTACCACGACCGCCACCCCTTCAACCTCCGGATGCACAGCGGCGATCTCAGCCCGGATGAGCTTCGCCGCTGGATCGCCAACCGCTTCCACTACCAGTGCCACATCCCCGTCAAGGACGCCTTGATCACCGCCAAACTGGACACCCCCAACCTGCGCCGGATGTGGCTGCGCCGCATCCAGGACCACGATGGGCACCAGGACGGAGAGGGCGGCATCGAGCGGTGGCTGCGGCTCGGCGAGGCGGCCGGCCTGGACCGCGAGACGCTGCTGCGCGCCGACACCGTTGTGCCGGGCGTACGGCTGGCGGTGGACGGATACGTCAACTTCTGCCGGCTGCGCTCGCCCCTCGAAGCCGTCGCCGCCTCCCTGACCGAACTGTCCGCGCCGGATCTGATGCGCACCCGCATAGACGCCTTCGAACGCCACTACCCGTGGATCGAACCCGATGGCCTCGCCTATTTCCGCGCCCGTGTCTCCCAGGGGCGGCGCGACAGCCGCGAGGCACTCGACCTCGTGCTGAGCTGGGCCCGTACTCGGGAGGAGCAGAAGCGCGCCGTGGCCGCGCTGCGCTTCAAATGCGACGTCCTGTGGTCGCTGCTCGACGCCGTGGACGGGGCAAGCCGCCGGGAGCAGGCGTGAGGGCGGCACCAGTGACCGACTGGCGGCCCGTCCTGGCCCCCGCCATCGTGCGGCGGCACGACCCCGTACGCGACGCGGACCTGCTGCTCCTTCCCGAACGCGTCGGTGTCCTGACAGGCCGGGCCGAAACAGTCGTCGGCCTGTGCGACGGCACCCGCAGCGTGTGCGAAATCGTCGATGCACTGGCCGAACGCTTTCCCGGCGCCCCCGTCGCCACCGACGTCCCCACTTTCCTCGAACGTCTGCGCAAGGAGGGCTGGCTCCGATGACCGCCATTGATCCGACGGCCCCCGCCGCTCAGGCGCTCGCGCCCGCCCGCCCCTGGGCGCTGTTGGCCGAACTCACCCATGCCTGCCCGCTCCACTGCGGGTACTGCTCCAACCCACTGGAGCTGACGCGGCGTTCGCGCGAGCTGACCACCGGGCAGTGGACGGACGTGATGCGTCAGGCGGGCGAGTTCGGTGTCGTCCACACGCATCTCTCGGGCGGCGAGCCGCTGCTGCGCCGGGACCTGGAGCGGATCGTCACCGCGGCCGACGCCGCCGGGATTTACACCCAACTGGTCACCAGCGGCGTGGGCCTGGACCAGGCCCGGCTGTCCGCGCTCGCCGCCGCCGGGCTGCGCAGCGTCCAGCTGTCCGTCCAGCATGCCGACCCGCGCGCCTGCGACCGGATCGGCGGCCGCCGGTCCTTCGCCGAGAAGGAACGGGCCGCCGAGCTCGTACGGGCCGTCGGTCTCCCCCTCGGCCTCAACGTTGTCCTGCACCGCGAGAACCTCGACGCCATCGACGCCCTCATCGAACTGGGCCTGTCCTGGGGCGTGGACCGTATCGAACTGGCCAACGTCCAGTTCTACGGCTGGGGTCTGCTCAACCGTGCCGCGCTGCTCCCCACGCGCGACCAGCTCGCCCGTGCCCGGGATGCCGTCGAGCGATGGCGAGAGAAGCTCGCCTCGGGCGCCGGGGGCGTGGCGAACCAGGCGGGGGCGCCCGAGCTGGTCTGGGTCGTCCCCGACTACTTCGACGGTGTCGCCAAGCCGTGCATGGGCGGGTGGGGAGCGGTCTCGCTCACCGTCACCCCGGACGGCACCGTCCTGCCCTGCCCGGCCGCGGCCTCCCTGCCGGACCTGGACCCCCCGAACATCCGCGACCATCCACTGGCCTGGATCTGGGAACACTCCAAGGCGTTCACCCGCTACCGCGGGACCGGCTGGATGGCCGAGCCCTGCCGCAGCTGTTCCCGCCGCGACGAGGACTTCGGCGGCTGCCGCTGCCAGGCGTACGCGCTCACGGGGGACGCCGCCCGCACGGACCCCGCATGTCGGCTGTCCCCGGACCACGGGCTGATCCGTACGCTGGCCGACGACAGCGCGGACGGGACCGCTCCGCTCAGGCGGCGAGCACCCGGCCGGCCCGAGAACGCCGGGAATCCGCGCTGATCCGGGCCTGTGTTTGACCTACGTCACGTCCGGGGTATTGTCTCCGGCTCGATTGGCGTCGGCGCTGCCCCATATGGCAGACTGTCGGAGTTGCTCGGTCGAGTGCCGATGCTGCGCGCCTCCCGTCGGGAGGACCGGAAGCGAGTCCCACAGTACTCGTCGCCTCAACTGCCGTAAGGCAGCGCTGGGGCGGACGTACGGGAATCTTTCGGGAAGTGTCAGCGGGGTGCAGGCCAGGCGCCCGGTGGGTGTTCCAGCCCCCGGTCCTGCGGTTGCTTTCGGGCGGGCCGCGTCCCTCGTAGGGAAATCCATTACGGATATCTCTGCGGCAGGAGCGCGACACACCCGACCGCGTGGGTCGGAGATAGGGGACGCGAACCCCCGGGTACCAGAGCGTTTCACGAGACAAAGGACTACTGAGTAGCCATGGCGGGACAGAAGATCCGCATCCGGCTCAAGGCCTACGACCACGAGGTCATCGACTCCTCGGCGAAGAAGATCGTCGAGACGGTGACCCGCACTGGTGCGTCGGTCGCGGGCCCGGTGCCGCTGCCCACTGAGAAGAACGTGTACTGCGTCATCAAGTCGCCGCACAAGTACAAGGACTCGCGCGAGCACT
Organism: Streptomyces sp. NPDC048415; assembly: GCF_040651675.1. NCBI lineage: Bacteria > Bacillati > Actinomycetota > Actinomycetes > Kitasatosporales > Streptomycetaceae > Streptomyces > Streptomyces sp. NPDC048415. Next base: position 71,442 of record NZ_JBEZKJ010000035.1, read on the forward strand.
TCGAGATGCGCACGCACAAGCGCCTGATCGACATCCTCGACCCGACGCCCAAGACCGTTGACTCTCTGATGCGACTCGACCTCCCGGCCGGTGTCGACATCGAGATCAAGCTCTAGGGATCGGTGATCTGAGAATGGCTAAGCAGATCAAGGGCATCCTGGGCGAGAAGCTCGGCATGACGCAGGTGTGGGACGAGAACAACCGTGTTGTTCCGGTCACCGTCGTCAAGGCCGGCCCCAACGTCGTCACCCAGGTCCGTACGAACGACACCGACGGCTACGAGTCGGTCCAGATCGCCTTCGGCGAGATCGACCCGCGCAAGGTGAACAAGCCCCTCAAGGGCCACTTCGCCAAGGCCGACGTCACCCCCCGCCGTCACCTCGTCGAGATCCGTACCGCTGACGCCAGCGAGTACACCCTCGGCCAGGAGATCACCGCCGAGGCCTTCGAGGCCGGCGTCAAGGTGGACGTGACCGGCAAGAGCAAGGGCAAGGGCTTCGCCGGTGTCATGAAGCGTCACAACTTCAAGGGCCTCGGCGCCGGTCACGGCACCCAGCGCAAGCACCGCTCTCCCGGCTCCATCGGTGGCTGCGCCACCCCGGGTCGTGTGTTCAAGGGCCTCCGCATGGCGGGTCGCATGGGCAACGAGCGGGTCACCACCCAGAACCTGACCGTTCACGCCGTTGACGCGGAGAAGGGCCTGCTCCTTATCAAGGGCGCGGTTCCTGGTCCGAACGGCGGCCTCGTCCTGGTCCGCACCGCGGCCAAGGGGGCCTGAGGACTATGAGCACCATTGACATTCTGTCGCCCTCCGGCGACACCGCCGGGACCGTTGAGCTCCCGGCCGAGATCTTCGACGTAGAGAAGATCAGCATTCCGCTGCTTCACCAGGTCGTCGTCGCACAGCTGGCCGCTGCCCGTCAGGGCACGCACAAGGTCAAGCGTCGTGGCGAGGTCCGCGGTGGTGGCAGGAAGCCCTACCGCCAGAAGGGCACCGGCCGCGCCCGTCAGGGTTCGACCCGTGCGCCGCAGTTCGCCGGCGGTGGCGTTGTCCACGGCCCCACGCCGCGTGACTACTCGCAGCGGACCCCGAAGAAGATGAAGGCCGCGGCCCTGCGCCACGCCCTCACCGACCGGGCCCGCAACGCTCGCATCCACGTCATCACCGGCGTGATCGAGGGCGAGACCATCTCCACCAAGGCCGCGAAGAGCTTCCTCGGCAAGATCTCGGAGCGCAAGAACGTGCTCCTGGTCATCGAGCGCTCCGACGAGGCCGCGCTGCTTTCCGCGCGCAACCTGCCCCAGGTCCACATCCTGGAGCCGGGCCAGCTGAACACGTACGACGTTCTCGTCTCGGACGACGTGGTCTTCACCCAGGCCGCTTTCGAGTCCTTCGTGTCTGGCCCCCAGGCCGCTGACACCGAAGGGAGCGAAGCCTGATGGCTACGCGTCACCCGAGCATTGCCTCGAAGGCCGCCAAGGCCAAGAAGGCCGCGCGCGTCGCCAAGGCGAAGCGCCACGAGGCCGAGGGCAAGAACACCGTAGAGACACCGCTGAGCAAGAGCTTCACGGATCCCCGTGACGTCCTCCTCAAGCCGGTCGTCTCCGAGAAGAGCTACGCGCTGCTCGACGAGGGCAAGTACACCTTCGTCGTGGACCCGCGGGCCAACAAGACCCAGATCAAGCAGGCCGTCCAGGCGGTCTTCTCGGTCAAGGTCACCGGAGTCAACACGATCAACCGTCAGGGCAAGCGCAAGCGCACCAAGACGGGCTTCGGCAAGCGTGCTGACAGCAAGCGCGCGATCGTGACCCTCGCTGAGGGCGACCGTATCGACATCTTCGGCCAGGCCTCCTAACGGAGCGCCCTGGTCCGAATATCGGACGAGGACTGAGAAATGGGAATCCGCAAGTACAAGCCGACTACGCCGGGGCGTCGTGGCTCCAGCGTCGCCGACTTCGTCGAGGTCACGCGGTCCACGCCGGAGAAGTCGCTGGTCCGCCCGCTGCACAGCAAGGGCGGCCGTAACAACGCCGGTCGTGTGACCGTTCGCCACCAGGGTGGCGGACACAAGCGCGCCTTCCGAGTGATCGACTTCCGTCGTCACGACAAGGACGGCGTGCCGGCGAAGGTCGCGCACATCGAGTACGACCCCAACCGCACCGCGCGCATCGCGCTGCTGCACTACGCGGACGGCGAGAAGCGTTACATCCTCGCCCCCCGCAACCTGTCGCAGGGCGACCGCGTCGAGAACGGTCCTGGGGCCGACATCAAGCCGGGCAACAACCTGGCCCTCCGCAACATCCCGGTCGGTACCACGATCCACGCGATCGAGCTCCGTCCCGGTGGCGGTGCCAAGTTCGCCCGCTCCGCCGGTACCTCCGTGCAGCTGCTCGCGAAGGAGGGCCAGATGGCTCACCTCCGCATGCCCTCCGGTGAGATCCGCCTGGTCGACCAGCGCTGCCGCGCCACGGTCGGTGAGGTCGGCAACGCCGAGCAGAGCAACATCAACTGGGGTAAGGCCGGCCGCAAGCGCTGGCTGGGCGTTCGCCCGACCGTTCGCGGTGTGGCGATGAACCCGGTTGACCACCCGCACGGTGGTGGTGAGGGCAAGACCTCCGGTGGTCGCCACCCGGTCTCCCCGTGGGGTCAGAAGGAGGGTCGTACTCGTTCGCCGAAGAAGGCTTCGAGCAAGTACATCGTCCGCCGCCGCAAGACGAACAAGAAGCGCTAGGAGCGGGTTTAGATGCCGCGCAGTCTCAAGAAGGGGCCCTTCGTCGACGACCACCTGATCAAGAAGGTGGACGTACAGAACGAAGCCGGTTCCAAGAACGTCATCAAGACCTGGTCCCGTCGCTCGATGATCATCCCGGCCATGCTCGGCCACACGATCGCGGTGCACAACGGCAAGACCCACATTCCGGTGTTTGTCACCGAGTCGATGGTCGGCCACAAGCTCGGCGAGTTCTCGCCGACGCGCACCTTCCGGGGTCACGTCAAGGACGACCGGAAGTCGAAGCGCCGCTAACGCGGGGTGGAATGACCATGACAGACACTGGAAGGACAACCATGGAAGCCAGGGCCCAGGCGCGGTACATCCGCGTTACGCCCATGAAGGCCCGCCGCGTGGTGGACCTTATCCGTGGCATGGATGCCACGGAGGCTCAGGCGGTCCTGCGTTTCGCCCCGCAGGCCGCGAGCGTGCCGGTCGGCAAGGTGCTTGACAGCGCCATTGCCAACGCCGCGCACAACTACGACCACACCGACGCCGACAGCCTCTTCATCTCCGAGGCGTACGTCGACGAGGGTCCGACCCTGAAGCGGTTCCGGCCGCGTGCCCAGGGCCGTGCCTACCGGATCCGCAAGCGGACCAGCCACATCACCGTGGTCGTCAGCAGCAAGGAAGGAACCCGGTAATGGGCCAGAAGGTTAACCCGCATGGGTTCCGGCTCGGCATCACGACGGACTTCAAGTCCCGTTGGTACGCCGACAAGCTGTACAAGGACTACGTCAAGGAAGACGTCGCCATCCGTCGGATGATGACGTCCGGCATGGAGCGCGCCGGTATCTCGAAGGTTGAGATCGAGCGCACCCGTGACCGCGTGCGGGTGGACATCCACACCGCGCGTCCCGGCATCGTCATCGGCCGCCGTGGCGCCGAGGCCGACCGCATCCGCGGCGACCTCGAGAAGCTCACGGGCAAGCAGGTCCAGCTGAACATCCTCGAGGTCAAGAACCCCGAGACCGACGCTCAGCTGGTTGCTCAGGCCGTTGCCGAGCAGCTGTCCTCCCGCGTCTCCTTCCGCCGCGCCATGCGTAAGAGCATGCAGTCGGCGATGAAGGCGGGCGCCAAGGGCATCAAGATCCAGTGCGGTGGCCGTCTCGGCGGCGCCGAGATGTCCCGCTCGGAGTTCTACCGCGAGGGCCGTGTGCCCCTGCACACGCTCCGCGCGAACGTCGACTACGGCTTCTTCGAGGCCAAGACGACCTTCGGCCGTATCGGTGTGAAGGTCTGGATCTACAAGGGCGACGTCAAGAACATCGCCGAGGTCCGCGCCGAGAACGCCGCTGCCCGCGCCGGCAACCGCCCGGCCCGTGGTGGCAACGACCGCCCGGCCGGCCGTGGTGGCCGCGGTGGCGAGCGTGGCGGTCGCGGTCGCAAGCCGCAGCAGGCTCCCGCTGCCGAGGCCCCCAAGGCCGAGGCTCCGGCTGCCGCTCCGGCTGAGAGCACCGGAACGGAGGCCTGACCGACATGCTGATCCCCCGTAGGGTCAAGCACCGCAAGCAGCACCACCCCAAGCGCCGTGGTCAGGCCAAGGGCGGTACGCAGGTTTCGTTCGGCGAGTACGGCATTCAGGCCCTCACGCCGGCGTACGTGACGAACCGCCAGATCGAGGCCGCTCGTATCGCGATGACCCGCCACATCAAGCGTGGCGGCAAGGTCTGGATCAACATCTACCCGGACCGCCCGCTCACGAAGAAGCCCGCCGAGACCCGCATGGGTTCCGGTAAGGGTTCGCCCGAGTGGTGGGTCGCGAACGTGCACCCGGGCCGGGTCATGTTCGAACTGTCCTACCCCAACGAGAAGATCGCCCGTGAGGCCCTCACTCGCGCAGCCCACAAGCTGCCGATGAAGTGCCGGATCGTCAAGCGCGAGGCAGGTGAAGCGTGATGTCGGCCGGTACCAAGGCGTCCGAGCTGCGCGAACTGGGTGACGAGGAGCTTCTCGCGAAGCTTCGCGAAGCCAAGGAAGAGCTGTTCAACCTCCGCTTCCAGGCGGCGACCGGTCAGCTCGAGAACCACGGTCGGCTCAAGGCCGTCCGTAAGGACATCGCGCGGATCTACACCCTGATGCGTGAGCGCGAGCTGGGCATCGAGACGGTGGAGAGCGCCTGATGAGCGAGAGCAACGTGACTGAGACCAACGAGCAGCGCGGTTTCCGCAAGACCCGTGAGGGTCTTGTCGTCAGCGACAAGATGGACAAGACCGTCGTCGTCGCTGTCGAGGACCGCGTCAAGCACGCGCTGTACGGCAAGGTCATCCGCCGTACCAGCAAGCTCAAGGCCCACGACGAGCAGAACGCCGCAGGCGTCGGCGACCGTGTCCTCCTCATGGAGACCCGGCCGCTGTCCTCGACGAAGCGCTGGCGCATCGTCGAGATCCTCGAGAAGGCCAAGTAATCCCTCCTAGGGGGACCCCCTAGGAACAGTTCCGCCAGGCTCGGGGCGGGGTCGCCACAACGGCCCCGCCCCGGGAACCGGCAGACAATCAGGAGATAGACGTGATCCAGCAGGAGTCGCGACTGCGTGTCGCCGACAACACTGGTGCGAAGGAGATCCTTTGCATCCGTGTGCTCGGTGGCTCCGGTCGCCGCTACGCGGGCATCGGTGACGTCATCGTCGCCACCGTCAAGGACGCGATCCCCGGTGGCAACGTGAAGAAGGGTGACGTCGTCAAGGCGGTCATCGTTCGCACCGTCAAGGAGCGCCGCCGTCCGGACGGCTCGTACATCCGCTTCGACGAGAACGCCGCCGTCATTCTGAAGAACGACGGCGACCCTCGCGGCACCCGTATCTTCGGCCCCGTCGGCCGTGAGCTGCGCGAGAAGAAGTTCATGAAGATCATCTCGCTCGCGCCGGAGGTGCTGTAAGCATGAAGATCAAGAAGGGCGACCTGGTCCAGGTCATCACCGGTAAGGACAAGGGCAAGCAGGGCAAGGTCATTGCCGCTTACCCGCGCGACGAGCGCATCCTTGTCGAGGGTGTCAACCGGGTCAAGAAGCACACCAAGGCCGGCCCGACCGCGAGCGGTTCGCAGGCCGGTGGCATCGTCACGACCGAGGCGCCGATCCACGTCTCCAACGTCCAGCTGGTCGTTGAGAAGGACGGCAACAAGGTCGTCACGCGTGTCGGTTACCGCTTCGACGACGAGGGCAACAAGGTTCGCGTTGCCAAGCGGACGGGTGAGGACATCTGATGGCTACCACCACCACTCCGCGTCTCAAGACGAAGTACCGCGAGGAGATCGCGGGCAAGCTGCGTGAGGAGTTCTCGTACGAGAACGTCATGCAGATCCCCGGCCTCGTCAAGATCGTGGTCAACATGGGTGTCGGCGACGCCGCCCGTGACTCCAAGCTCATGGACGGTGCCGTCCGTGACCTGACCACCATCACCGGTCAGAAGCCGGCCATCACCAAGGCCCGCAAGTCCATCGCGCAGTTCAAGCTGCGCGAGGGTCAGCCGATCGGTGCCCACGTCACGCTCCGTGGCGACCGCATGTGGGAGTTCCTGGACCGCACCCTGTCGCTTGCGCTGCCGCGCATCCGCGACTTCCGCGGTCTGTCCCCCAAGCAGTTCGACGGCCGTGGCAACTACACCTTCGGTCTCACGGAGCAGGTCATGTTCCACGAGATCGACCAGGACAAGATCGACCGCGTCCGGGGTATGGACATCACCGTGGTGACCACGGCGACCAACGACGCTGAGGGCCGTGCCCTTCTCCGTCACCTCGGCTTCCCGTTCAAGGAGGCGTAAGCGAGATGGCGAAGAAGGCTCTTATTGCCAAGGCTGCTCGTAAGCCCAAGTTCGGTGTGCGCGCGTACACCCGCTGCCAGCGCTGCGGCCGTCCGCACTCCGTGTACCGCAAGTTCGGCCTGTGCCGCGTGTGCCTTCGTGAGATGGCTCACCGTGGCGAGCTGCCGGGCGTGACCAAGAGCTCCTGGTAATCCCCTAGTTGGGATTCCCCGGACGCTCTCGGTAAGCAGAGGGTTGGCAGAGGCCCTCCCCTTCATGGCTTAGGCTAGGAGGGTTGGGCGTCTGTCGCCCGTACGACTTACTACGCCGTAGGTCCCCGTGCCGCACCCGTCCCGCCCATGTGTGGGGAGAGGGATGGCGCATACAGGAAACCCCGGCGAGAGAGGCCGAAGGCCAATTCATGACCATGACTGATCCGATCGCAGACATGCTTACGCGTCTGCGTAACGCGAACTCGGCGTACCACGACTCCGTGGCTATGCCGCACAGCAAGATCAAGTCGCACATCGCGGAGATCCTCCAGCAGGAGGGCTTCATCACGGGCTGGAAGGTCGAGGACGCCGAGGTCGGCAAGAACCTCGTCCTCGAGCTGAAGTTCGGCCCGAACCGTGAGCGCTCCATCGCGGGCATCAAGCGGATCTCCAAGCCCGGTCTCCGGGTTTACGCGAAGTCCACCAACCTGCCGAAGGTGCTCGGCGGCCTCGGCGTGGCGATCATCTCCACGTCGCACGGTCTCCTCACCGACAAGCAGGCCGGCAAGAAGGGCGTAGGCGGAGAAGTTCTCGCCTACGTCTGGTAGCGGAAGGGAACGGAGGAAACAGCTATGTCGCGTATTGGCAAGCTCCCCATCACGGTTCCCGCCGGCGTGGACGTCACCATCGACGGCCGTACGGTGCAGGTGAAGGGCCCCAAGGGGACCCTCTCCCACACCATCGCGGCGCCGATCGAGATCGCTAAGGGTGAGGACGGCGTTCTGAACGTCACCCGCCCGAACGACGAGCGTCAGAACAAGGCCCTCCACGGCCTGTCCCGCACGCTGGTGGCGAACATGATCACCGGCGTGACCCAGGGTTACGTGAAGAAGCTCGAAATCAGCGGTGTCGGTTACCGAGTCCTGGCGAAGGGCTCCAACCTGGAGTTCTCGCTCGGCTACAGCCACTCGATCACTGTCGAGGCCCCCGAGGGGATCTCCTTCAAGGTCGAGAACCCGACGCGGTTCTCGGTCGAGGGCATCGACAAGCAGAAGGTCGGAGAGGTTGCGGCCAACATCCGCAAGCTGCGCAAGCCCGACCCGTACAAGGCCAAGGGCGTCAAGTACGAAGGCGAAGTCATCCGCCGCAAGGTCGGAAAGGCGGGTAAGTAAGCCATGGCATACGGTGTCAAGATTGCTAAGGGCGACGCTTACAAGCGTGCTGCCATCAAGCGTCGTCACATCCGGATCCGTAAGCACATCTCGGGTACGGCTGAGCGTCCGCGCCTGGTCGTGACGCGCTCGAACCGTCACATCGTGGCCCAGGTCATCGACGACGTTAAGGGTCACACCCTGGCGTCGGCGTCGACCCTGGACACCACGGTCCGCGGCGGCGAGGGCGACAAGTCCGCGCAGGCCAAGTCGGTCGGCGCCCTGGTCGCCGAGCGCGCCAAGGCTGCCGGTGTCGAGGCTGTCGTATTCGACCGTGGTGGTAACCAGTACGCCGGGCGCATCGCTGCCCTGGCGGACGCCGCCCGCGAAGCCGGACTCAAGTTCTGAGTCGCCCGTCGCGCTAGCGACTTAGGTCGCTGCGTAGCTAGCGGAAAAAGAGAGAGGTAATCCAATGGCTGGACCCCAGCGCCGCGGAAGCGGTGCCGGTGGCGGCGAGCGGCGGGACCGGAAGGGCCGTGACGGCGGCGCTGCTGCCGCCGAGAAGACCGCGTACGTTGAGCGCGTTGTCGCGATCAACCGCGTCGCCAAGGTTGTGAAGGGTGGTCGTCGCTTCAGCTTCACCGCGCTGGTCGTGGTGGGCGACGGTGACGGCACCGTGGGTGTCGGTTACGGCAAGGCCAAGGAGGTGCCGGCCGCCATCGCCAAGGGTGTTGAGGAGGCCAAGAAGCACTTCTTCAAGGTCCCCCGTATCCAGGGCACCATCCCGCACCCGATCACGGGCGAGAAGGCCGCGGGCGTCGTCCTGCTCAAGCCTGCTTCCCCCGGTACCGGCGTTATCGCCGGTGGCCCGGTGCGTGCGGTGCTCGAGTGCGCCGGCGTTCACGACATCCTGTCGAAGTCGCTCGGCTCGTCCAACGCGATCAACATCGTGCACGCGACCGTGGCGGCCCTCAAGGGCCTGCAGCGTCCCGAGGAGATCGCGGCTCGCCGTGGTCTGCCCCTCGAGGACGTCGCTCCCGCGGCTCTGCTGCGTGCACGTGCGGGAGCGGGTGCGTAATCATGGCTCAGCTCAAGATCACGCAGACGAAGTCGTACATCGGCAGTAAGCAGAACCACCGCGACACCCTGCGTTCGCTTGGTCTCAAGGGGATCAACGACGTGGTCGTCAAGGAGGACCGCCCCGAGTTCCGCGGCATGGTTCGCCATGTCCGTCACCTCGTGACGGTTGAGGAGGTCGACTGATCATGGCGGAGAACAACCCGCTCAAGATCCACAACCTCCGTCCCGCCCCGGGCGCCAAGACCGCCAAGACCCGTGTGGGTCGTGGTGAGGCGTCGAAGGGTAAGACGGCCGGTCGTGGTACCAAGGGCACGAAGGCCCGCTACCAGGTTCCGGAGCGCTTCGAGGGTGGCCAGATGCCCCTCCACATGCGTCTTCCGAAGCTGAAGGGCTTCAAGAACCCGTTCAAGACCGAGTTCCAGGTCGTGAACCTCGACAAGCTGGCCGCGCTGTACCCGGAGGGTGGCGAGGTCACCGTCGAGGGTCTCGTCGCCAAGGGTGCCGTTCGCAAGAACAGCCTCGTCAAGGTCCTCGGCCAGGGTGAGGTCACCGTGGCGCTGCAGGTGACGGTCGACGCCGTCTCCGGCTCCGCCAAGGAGAAGATCACCGCCGCCGGCGGTACCGTCACCGAGCTCGTCTGACTTAAACAGGCGTCTCGATGACTTGAGCGATCCCGACCGGGGATGCCCCACAAATGGGGCATCCCCGGTTGGTCGTTCCTAGGGGGGCAGTCCCGCCGGTAAGGTGGCCTGCACTGCCAACTTTTCGTCCGGCGTCCCGCTGGGCGGCAGTTAGCCGATACCTATTCGTCGAAACTCAAGACCGTCACCCTTGACGCACTTGCGCGGGGGTCGCAGGAGGCACCGTGCTTACCGCGTTCGCCCGGGCGTTCAGGACGCCCGACCTGCGCAAGAAGCTGCTCTTCACGCTCGGCATCATCGTGGTCTACCGAGTCGGTACCCACATCCCGATCCCCGGCGTCGACTACAAGAGCGTCCAGTTCTGCATGGACCAGGCGAAGGCCAACACTGGTCTGTTCGGTCTGGTCAACATGTTCAGCGGTGGCGCTCTGCTGCAGATCACGATCTTCGCGCTCGGTATCATGCCGTACATCACGGCGAGCATCATTCTGCAGCTGCTGACGGTGGTGATTCCGCGTCTCGAAGCCCTCAAGAAGGAGGGCCAGGCCGGCACCGCGAAGATCACGCAGTACACCCGTTATCTGACGGTGGCCCTCGCCATCCTCCAGGGCACCGGTCTGGTCGCCACCGCCCGCAGCGGCGCCCTGTTCAGCGGCTGTCAGCTGGCCGGTCAGATCGTGCCGGACCAGTCGATCTTCACCACCATCACCATGGTCGTCACGATGACCGCCGGTACGGCCGTCGTCATGTGGCTCGGCGAGCTCATCACGGACCGCGGCATCGGCAACGGCATGTCGATCCTGATGTTCATCTCGATCGCCGCGACCTTCCCGTCCGCGCTGTGGGCCATCAAGAAGTCGGGCACCCTCGCGGGCGGCTGGATCGAGTTCGGCACCGTGATCCTCGTCGGCCTGGTCATGGTCGGCCTCGTCGTCTTCGTCGAGCAGGCCCAGCGCCGCATTCCGGTCCAGTACGCGAAGCGCATGATCGGCCGGCGGTCGTACGGTGGTACGTCCACTTACATCCCGCTGAAGGTCAATCAGGCGGGTGTGATTCCTGTCATCTTCGCGTCGTCGCTGCTCTACATCCCGGCCCTGATCGCGCAGTTCTCCAAGAGCGACTCGGGCTGGAAGACCTGGGTCACTCAGAACCTGACCAAGGGCGATCACCCCATCTACCTGGTCTCTTACTTCCTGTTGATCGTTTTCTTCGCGTTTTTCTACGTGGCGATCTCGTTCAACCCCGAGGAAGTAGCGGACAACATGAAGAAGTATGGTGGCTTCATCCCGGGCATCCGGGCCGGCCGCCCGACCGCCGAGTACCTCAGCTACGTACTCAACCGGATCACCTGGCCGGGGTCGCTGTATCTGGGTCTGATCGCTCTCGTGCCGACGATGGCGTTGGTGGGCTTCGGCGCCACCGGTAACTTCCCGTTCGGTGGAACCAGCATCCTGATCATCGTGGGTGTGGGTCTTGAGACGGTGAAGCAGATCGAGAGCCAGCTTCAGCAGCGCAATTACGAAGGGTTCCTCCGCTGATGCGAATCGTCCTCGTCGGGCCGCCCGGTGCCGGCAAGGGAACGCAGGCCGCGTTCCTCGCCAAGAACCTGTCGATCCCGCACATCTCCACGGGCGACCTGTTCCGCGCCAACATCAGCCAGCAGACGGAACTCGGCAAACTGGCGAAGTCCTACATGGACAAGGGCGAGCTGGTACCGGACGAGGTCACCATCGCGATGGCCAAGGACCGCATGGAGCAGCCCGACGCGGAGCACGGATTCCTCCTCGACGGGTTCCCGCGCAACGTCTCGCAGGCCGAGGCGCTGGACGAGATGCTCAACGCCGAGGGCATGAAGCTGGACGCGGTCCTGGACCTGGAGGTCCCCGAGGACGAGGTGGTCAAGCGCATCGCCGGCCGCCGCATCTGCCGTAACGACTCGGCGCACGTCTTCCACGTGACGTACAAGCAGCCGAAGCGGGAAGGCGTCTGTGACGTCTGCGGTGGCGAGCTGTACCAGCGTGACGACGACTCCGAGGAGACCGTCCGCAAGCGTCTCGAGGTCTACCACACGCAGACCGAGCCGATCATCGACTACTACAAGGCCCAGGGCCTGGTCGTCACGATCTCCGCGCTCGGCAAGGTGGAAGAAGTCACGAGGCGTGCGATGGATGCGCTGGCTCGCGAGGCGGCGTAATACTCGCGTTTGTCTCGCGGGGCGCGTTGAGCAGGGCGCCGTTTCCTCGCGGGGGCGCGTAGGCAGGTGTACGTCGTTTCGGCCGCGGTACCCCAGGAGGGTGCCGCGGCC
>NZ_JBEZKJ010000036.1:0-82607 GCF_040651675.1 Streptomyces sp. NPDC048415
GGCGTGGCCCGCAAGCCGTGATCAGACCAGCGCCGCGGGCTCGATGTTCTGGTTGAGGCGGAACAGGTTGCCTGGGTCACGCTCGGCCTTGATCCAGGCGAGCGAGCGGGCGGGCGAGCGGGCGAGCGGGCGAGCTCGGCGGGCGAGCGGGCGCGGCGAATGGGGATTACTCGTCGGTTGCCGCCGCGGGCAACGCGGCGGGCGAGCAGGCGCAGGCGAGTGGGGGATTTACTCGTCGGTCGCCGCCGCGGGCAACGCGGCGGCCGGCCGCTGCCATCCCCGGGATCCCCTGGCCCGGAGCCACGCCGTGGCCTCGTCGGCGGGCATCGCGGCGGCGACCAGCCATCCCTGGACCGCGTCGCAGCCCAGATCGCGCAACCGCTCCCACGTCTCGTCGTCCTCGACGCCCTCCGCGACGACGAGAAGCCCCAGCGAGTGCGCCAGGTCCACCGTGCAGCGCACGATCTCCGCGTCCTCGGTGTCGACGGCGAGCCGCGCCACGAACGAGCGGTCGATCTTCAGCTCGCTCACCGGCAGCCGGCGCAGGTGCACGAGGGAGGAGTACCCCGTACCGAAGTCGTCCAGCGACATCTTCACCCCGTGCCCGGTCAGCCCGGCGAGGGTGTCGGCGGCACGCTGCGGGTCCTCCAGCAGCACGTGTTCCGTTATCTCCAGCTGCAGCGACCCCGCCGGGACCCCGTGCCGGGCGAGCCGGGCGGCGACCGCGCCGGCGAAGCCGGGGGTGTGCACATCGCGCGGCGAGACGTTCACCGCGACCGGCACGTGCAGGCCCTGCGCCCGCCAGCGCGCGACCTGTCCGAGCGCCGTCTCCAGCACGTACTCGGTGAGGTGGGGCATCAGCCCGGACGACTCGGCGATGGCGATGAACTCGTCCGGCGGCACCTTCCCGCGCTCGGGATGCACCCAGCGGACCAGGGCCTCGAGTCCGGCCACCTGTCCGTCGAAGCGGACCTTGGGCTGGTAGTGCAGTTCGACGTCGCCGGCGTCCAGGGCCCGGCGCAGGTCGCCGAGAAGGCCGAGCCGGTCGGGGGTGTTGGAGTCGCGCTTGGACTCGTACACCTCCACGCCCGTACGGTCCCGCTTCGCCTGGTACATCGCGACGTCCGCCCGGCGCAGCAGCCCCTCCGCGTCGAGCGCGTGGTCGGGGAAGACGGCGAGTCCGGCGCTGGCCTCCAGGACGAGGGTGAGTCCGTCGAGGTCGAGGGGCGAGCCGAGGGCGGCTACGAGATTGCGGGCGACCCGCGTGGCCGACGTCGTGGAGTCGACGACGGGGAGTAACACGGCGAACTCGTCGCCGCCGAGCCGCGCGGCCTCCGCCCCGCGCGGCAGCGCGAGGCGCAGCCGGTCGGCTATCTGAAGCAGCAGCCGGTCCCCGGCAAGGTGCCCCAAAGTGTCGTTCACAGAACGAAAACGGTCCAGGTCTATCAACAGGAGGGCGGCACGCGCACCGATGCGCTCGGCATCGTCCAGAGCCGTCCAGGTACGTTCGAGCAGCCACTGCCGGTTGGGCAGCCCGGTCAGCGGGTCACGCAGCTGCTCCTCCGCCCGCGCGCGGGCGATCCACAGCGTGGAGTCGAGGGCGATCAGCGGGATGGAGAACAGCGGCAGCAGCATCGGCAGCGCGACCGCGACCACGCAGATCAGCGGCGCGATTCCGAGCAGCGCGACGGCAACGAGCCCCTGTCTGACAAGGGCTGTACGGGCGACGGTGGGCAGACCGCCGGAGCGCGGCGCGTGCAGGTACCACAGCAGGGCGCGGCTGACCGCGAGATACGCCCCCGCGACCAGCACCACCTCGGGGGCGGCGTAGAACGTCCAGGCCTGAGGGTCCCAGGGCGTCTCGACGGAGGGGTACCGTCCGAAGGCGGCGAGCACCAGCGCTCCGGCGCCGATGCCGAGGATGTCGACCGCGCCGTGCAGCAGACCCTGCCGCCAGCGGTCGCGGCGCGCGGTGCCGACCAGGACGACGACGGTCAGGCTGACCATTCCGGCGGGCACCCAGCCGTACAGCAGCAGGACCGCGAGGGTGAGCGCCGCGCCGGATCCGGTGCCGCCCCACCAACGGGCCCGGCCGAGGGCGACCAGATGGCCGACGATGACGCCGGTCAGTACGGCGAGCGACCAGCCGGCGGTGCCGGACGGGAAGAGCGCGTGATCGCCGCTGAACGCGTGGTAGAAGCCGACGCCCAGGACGAAGCCGGCCGCCGCGACGACCGCCGCGGACAGCGCGGGCCAGGAGACGCGCCGTTCGGGGTCGGGACCGTGCAGGCCGGTGCCGCGTTCGGCGGTGAGTCTGCCGACGCCGGGTGCGGTGGGTGCCGTGAGGGGTGCGGAGCCCGGTCCGCCGGCGCCGGGGCGCTGCGAAGGCCGCCCCGTCCGGAGGCCGGTCCGCCACACGCCGGTCATCCGGCGCAGGCGCAGCCATGAGTCGAGGGCAGCGCTCTTGGTCGGTTCCATTCCCGTCCCTCTCACAGCCGGCGGTGCCCACGCCACGCGGTCCGTTGCCAGCGACAACTGCCAACGGCGCCGCGTCTGAAATCCCTTCCCCAGGCTCTCGAAGAGCATGGGGATGCCCCAACCGCAGTTGGGCACGGCAGGCGCACACCTCAACAGTAGGCCGCAGAAGGCTTCCACGGGCACCGGTCGTCGACGGTTGCCCGAATGCGACCCGGCCACCCGTATGCATCTGATATGCGCCGAACGGGTGGCCTTCAACCGCTACTCCGCGATCGGAAGCGCGACTTCCGCTGCCGCGTCCGGTCCTTGCTCGAGCAGGACGGCGAAACCCTCCTCGTCCAGAACAGGAACCTTGAGCTGCATCGCCTTGTCGAACTTCGAACCAGGATTGTCACCCACCACAACGAAAGCCGTCTTCTTGGAGACAGAACCGGTCACTTTCGCTCCTCGGCTCTGCAGTGCCTCCTTGGCGCCATCCCGTGTGTGGTGTTCGAGCGTTCCGGTGACGACGACGGTGAGCCCTTCGAGCGGGCGCGGCCCCTCGTCCTCGCCGGAGCTCTCTTCCTCCGTCCGCACCCCGGCAGCCCGCCACTTGCGGAGGATCTCGCGGTGCCACTCCTCGGCGAACCACTCCTTGAGCGAGGCGGCGATGATCGGTCCGACGCCCTCGGTGGCGGCGAGCTCCTCCTCCGTGGCTTGCTGGATCCGGTCGATCGAGCGGAACTCGCGCGCCAGCGCCTCTGCGGCCACCGGCCCGACATGACGGATCGACAGACCGGTGAGGACGCGGGCGAGCGGGCGGTCCTTGGCGGCGGCGATGTTGTCCAGCATCGCCAGCGCGTTCTTCCTGGGCTCGCCCTGCTGGTTGGCGAAGACCGTGGCGATCTTCTCCTCGCCGGTCTTCGGGTCGCGCTTGGGCAGACCGCTGTCCTGGTCGAGGACGTACGCCTTGATGGGCAGCAGCCGCTCGATGGTCAGGTCGAAGAGGTCGCCCTCGTCCAGCAGCGGCGGCTCGGCGGGCTCCAGCGGCTTGGTGAGGGCCGCAGCGGCCACGTATCCGAAGTGCTCGATGTCCAGCGCCTTGCGGCCCGCGAGGTAGAAGAGCCGCTCGCGCAACTGGGCCGGGCAGCTGCGGGCGTTGGGGCAGCGCAGGTCGACGTCGCCCTCCTTCATGGGCCGCAGCGCCGTACCGCACTCGGGGCACTCGGCGGGCATCACGAACTCCCGCTCGCTGCCGTCGCGCAGGTCGACGACAGGACCGAGGATCTCCGGGATGACGTCGCCGGCCTTGCGCAGCACGACGGTGTCCCCGATGAGGACGCCCTTGGCCTTCACCACGTCCTGGTTGTGCAGGGTGGCGAACTCGACCTCGGAGCCCGCGACCGTGACCGGTTCGACCTGCGCGTACGGTGTGACCCGGCCCGTACGCCCCACGCCGACCCGGATGTTGATGAGCTTGGTGTTGACCTCCTCGGGCGCGTACTTCCAGGCGATCGCCCAGCGCGGCGCGCGCGAGGTGGAGCCCAGTCGGCCCTGGAGGGGGATTTCGTCGAGCTTGACGACCACGCCGTCGATCTCGTGCTCCACGGAGTGGCGGTTCTCCCCGAAGTACGCGATGAACTCCCGTACGCCGTCGAGGTCGTCGACCACCTTGTTGTGCTGGGCCGTGGGCAGGCCCCAGGTGTGCAGCAGGTCGTAGGCCTCCGAGAGGCGGCTGAGGCCGTCGAAGCCCTCGAGGGCGCCGATGCCGTGGACCACCATGTGCAGCGGGCGGGTCGCGGTGACGCGGGGGTCCTTCTGGCGCAGCGAACCCGCCGCCGCGTTGCGCGGGTTGGCGAAGGGCTTGTCGCCGGCCTTCACCAGGCGGGCGTTGAGTTCCTCGAACTTCTCCATCGGGAAGTAGACCTCGCCGCGGATCTCCACGAGGTCCGGGACGCGGTCGCCCCGCAGACGGTCCGGGATCTCGGCGATCGTACGGACATTGGGTGTGATGTCCTCGCCCGTGCGGCCGTCGCCGCGGGTCGCCGCGCGCGTGAGGCGGCCCTGCTCGTAGGTGAGGTTGACCGCGAGGCCGTCGACCTTCAGCTCGCACAGGAAGTGGTACTTGGAGGTGCCCACGTCCTTGGCGACGCGCTCGGCCCAGGCCGCGAGCTCCAAGTCGTCGAAGGCGTTGTCGAGGGAGAGCATGCGCTGGCGGTGCTGGACGGCCGTGAACTCCGTCTCGTACGCCCCCGCGACCTTCTGGGTCGGCGAGTCGGGGGTGCGCAGCTCGGGGTACTCCTCCTCCAGCGCCTCCAAGGAGCGCAGCAGCTTGTCGAACTCCGCGTCGCTGACGACCGGAGCGTCCTTCACGTAGTACCGGAAGCGGTGCTCCTCGATCTGCTCAGCGAGCTGCGCGTGCTTCTCCCGTGCTTCGGCGGGTACCGATGTGGGCTGTGCGTGCTTTTCGCCGGCCACCGTGTTGTCCTCCCGTTACTCAGGGTTGTCCGCGAGGGATCTCGCCGCCCGGACGCAGTGGGCGAGTGCCTTGCGCGCGAAGTCGGGGGAAGCCCCCGCCAGCCCGCACGACGGAGTGACCGTGACCGCCTCCGCGAGAAGGTCCGGATGCAGCCCCAGCCTGCGCCACAGCGTCCTGACACCCATGACGCTACCGGCAGGGTCTGACAACGGGCCGTCCACGCCGGGGACAACACCGGCGAACAGGCGCGTCCCGCCTTCGACGGCTTCCCCGATCGCGTCGTCGTCACGCTCGGTGAGGAGCGCGAAGTCGAAGGAGATCGCCGCCGCGCCCGCCCGGCGCAGCAGGGCGAACGGGACGTCCGGTGCGCACGAGTGGACCACGACCGGGCCCGCTTCGTGAACGCCGACGACGTCCCTGAGCGTGGCCTCGACGACCTGCCGGTCCACGGCCCGGTGGGTGCGGTAGCCGCTGGCGCTCCTGACCTGACCGCGCAGCACGGCGATGAGCGACGGCTCGTCGAGCTGGAGGACGACCTGGGCACCGGGGACGCGCCGCCCTACCTCTTCGAGATGGAGCCGCAGTCCCTCGGCGAGCGATCCGGCGAGGTCCCGGCACGCGCCCGCGTCGGAGAGGGCCACCTCGCCGTTCCTCAACTCCAGTGCGGCGGCCAGCGTCCAGGGACCGACGGCCTGCACCTTCAGCGGGCCCTCGTACCCCTGCGTGAACTCCTCGAGGGCGTCGAGGTCCTGTCCCAGCCACGACCTGGCCCGCTTGGTGTCGCGCCCCGGCCGGTCCCCGATCCGCCAGCCACTGGGCTCCACGCGCGCGTACAGCTCGACGAGCATTCCGGCGGTCCGGCCGATCATGTCCGCGCCAGGACCCCGCGCGGGCAGCTCGGGAAGGAACGGGAAGTCATCGAGGGACCCGGTGACGGTCTTCGCGGCCTCCCGCGCGTCACCGCCCGGCATGGACCCGACGCCGGTGGCGGGACCGAACCTGAACTCGCTGTTTTCACTCACCCCGGAAGCGTACGGAATGACTCGGGGAGGTCAGTGGCCCGGTCGTACCGTCAGGTCGTTGACCTCGGCGTCCCGGGGCAGGTCGATGGCCATCAGGATCGTCGTCGCGACCGACTCGGGGTCGATCCACTTCGACGCGTCGTACTCCTTGCCCTCCTGCTGGTGGACCTTGGCCTGCATGGGGCTCGCCGTGCGCCCCGGGTAGACGGACGTCACCCGCACCCCGGCCGCGTGCTCCTCGTGGCGCAGGGAGTCGGCCAGGGCCTTCAGGCCGTGCTTGGAGGCGGCGTACGCCGACCAGTCGGCGTGGGCGTTGAGGCCGGCCCCGGAGTTCACGAACACCACATGGCCCTGTGCCACGCGGAGTTGGGGCAGGAAGTGGCGGGTCAGCTCGGCGGGGGCGATCAGGTTGACGTTGAGCTGGTGGCGCCAGGACTTGGGAGTCAGCTCGCCGACCGGACCCAGGTCGACCACGCCCGCGATGTGCAGGAGCGAGTCGACGCGGTCGGGCAGGGTCTGGTGCGAGAACGCCCAGGAGAGCTTGTCGGGGTCCGCGAGGTCGCCGACCAGGGTCTTCGCGCCCGGGTACTCCGCCGCGAGCTCCTTCGCGCGGCCCGCGTCGCGCGCGTGCAGCACGAGTTCGTCCCCGCGCGCGTGGAGGCGGCGGGCGACGGCCGCGCCGATGCCGGAGCCCGCCCCGGTGATCACATGTGTAGCCATGTCCGCCATGCTCGCATCACCGTGCGCCCCGGCTCGCCCCCAGGTGGGACTCTCTTCCCGGTAAGCCGGCGCCTACCGCGTGCCCTGGCCCTCCCTCAGGCAAGCCGGCGCCTACCGCATGCCCTGGCTCTCCCCCAGGCAAGCCGATGTCTACCGCGTGCCCTGGCTCTCCTCCAGGTAGGCGAGCGCGCCCACCGGCTCCTCGGCGAAGAAGACCAGGTCGGTGAGCGGCCGGGGCAGGAAACCCTCGTCCTCCATGCGCCGGAACTGCTCCTTCAGGCCGTCGTAGAAGCCCGCCGTGTTGAGCAGCACCACCGGCTTCTCCGTCTTCCCGTGCTTCTTCAGCTCCAGGATCTCGGTCGCCTCGTCGAGCGTCCCGGTGCCGCCCACCATGATCACCACTGCGTCGGCCTTCTCCAGGAGCAGCGCCTTGCGCTCGGCGAGGTCACGCGCGATGACCATCTCGTCGGCGCCGGTCCGCGCCTTGGACGCCAGGAAGTCCACGGAGACACCCAGCAGCCGCCCGCCCGCCTCCTGCACCCCGTCGGCGACCACCTTCATCAGACCGACGTCCGATGCGCCCCACACGAGCGTGTGGCCGCCCTTGCCGAGCAGTTCGGCGAACTCCCGCGCCGGACGCGTGTAGCGCTCGTCGAGGTCGGCGGCGGAGAGGAAGACGCAGATATTCATGCAGTCACCGTACGCGGGAAGAAAGCTCACCGTCCGCGGGAAGAACCCGGGCCCCCCGAGCGCTCTTCCGGTATGGCCGAAGGACACACGATCACCATCGAGCAGGGCACCCGGCGCGTACGCGTCGTGCGCGGCGACCAGGTCCTGGCGGAGAGCGACCGCCCCCTGGTACTCCGCGAGACGGGCTGCCCGGTGCGCTACTACCTCCCGCCCGAGGACGTCCGCCTGGACCTCCTGACACCCTCCGACACCCATACGTACTGCCCCTTCAAGGGCACCGCGTCCTACTGGTCCCGACCCGACGCGGCTGATCTCGTGTGGGCCTACTCCGACCCCAAGCCGGATGTCCTCCAGATCAAGGACCACCTCTGCTTCTACGAAGTGGAAGTGTCGTGACCCGATGAGTTCCGGGGCTTTTGGCAGTCTCCACGGGCATGGACAAGGAGACGCTCTCGCGCGACGGAACCCCCATCGCGTACGAACGCTACGGTGACGGCCCGGCGATCATCCTGGTCGGCGGAGCCATGTGTACGGGTGCCACGCTGGCGCCCCTGGGTGAGGCCCTCTCGGACCGCTTCGGTGCGGTCAGTTACGACCGCCGGGGCCGCGGCGACAGCGGCGACACCGCCCCGTTCGCGGTGGCCCGGGAGGTCGAGGACATCGCGGCGCTGATCGAGGCGTCCGGGGGCGGCGCGGCGCTGTACGGCATCTCGTCGGGCGGCGCGCTGGCCCTGGAGGCGGCGGCGAGCGGACTGGCCGTCAGCAAGGTCGCCGTCTACGAAACGCCGTTCGCCGTCTACGAAGGGGGCGGCAAGGAGCGTCAGGAGTACACCGAGCGGCTGACCGAACTCCTCGGCCAGGACAGGCGCGGGGACGCGGTCGAGCTGTTCATGGCGATCGCCGGTACGCCCCCGGAGATGATCGCCGGCGCCCGCCGGTCCCCCGCCTGGCCGCACATGGAGGCCATCGCGCCCACGCTCGCGTACGACAACGCGGCCATGGGCGACGGTCTGGTACCCCGGGCGCGGCTGGCCGCCGTCACCGTCCCCTTGCTCGCGATCGCGGGCGGCGCGAGCCCCGAGTGGATGCGCGAGGCGGCCCGGACCGTCGCGGACGCGGCGCCCGACGGGACGTACCGCATGCTGGACGGCCAGACCCACATGGTGGACCCCCAGGCGCTGGCCCCACTCCTGACGGAGTTCTTCGCGGGGCCCGGACAGGACGCCTAGACGCTCGCCGTCGCGCGCGTGGTCGTCGCGATCGTCGCCGAGCCCAGCACGCGCGTGCCGTCGTACAGGACGATGGCCTGGCCGGGAGCGACCCCGCGGACCGGCTCGGTGAAGGTGACCCCCAGCTCGCCGTCCACGAGCTCGGCGGTGACCGTCGTCTCGCCTCCGTGGGCACGGAGTTGGGCGGTGTAGGTGCCGGGGCCGGACGGGGCCTCGCCGCACCAGCGGGGCTTGATGGCGGTCAGGGCGGACACGTCCAGGGACGCCGCCGGGCCGACCGTCACGGTGTTGTTCACCGGCGAGATGTCGAGGACGTAGCGCGGCTTGCCGTCGTCGGCCGGGGTGCCGATGCGCAGCCCCTTGCGCTGGCCGATCGTGAAGCCGTACGCGCCCTCGTGGGTGCCGAGCTTGGCGCCGGACTCGTCGACGATGTCGCCCTCGGACTTGCCGAGCCGGTTCGCGAGGAAGCCCTGGGTGTCGCCGTCGGCGATGAAGCAGATGTCGTGCGAGTCCGGCTTCTTGGCGACGGCGAGACCCCGGCGCTCGGCCTCGGCGCGGATCTCGTCCTTCGTGGTGAGCGTGTCGCCGAGCGGGAACAGCGCGTGGGCGAGCTGGCGGTCGTCGAGGACACCGAGGACGTACGACTGGTCCTTGGCCATGTCGGAGGCGCGGTGGAGTTCGCGCGTGCCGTCCTCACGGACGATCACCTTCGCGTAGTGGCCGGTGCAGACCGCGTCGAAGCCGAGCGCGAGCGCCTTGTCGAGCAGGGCGGCGAACTTGATCTTCTCGTTGCAGCGCAGGCAGGGGTTGGGGGTGCGCCCCGCCTCGTACTCGGCGACGAAGTCCTCGACCACGTCCTCGCGGAAGCGCTCGGCGAGGTCCCACAGGTAGAAGGGGATGCCGATGACGTCCGCCGCGCGGCGGGCGTCGCGCGAGTCCTCGATGGTGCAACAGCCGCGCGCACCGGTCCGGAACGACTGCGGATTCGCCGAGAGGGCGAGATGCACACCGGTCACGTCGTGCCCGGCCTCGGCGGCGCGGGCGGCGGCTACGGCGGAGTCCACTCCGCCCGACATGGCGGCGAGGACGCGGAGGGGGCGCTGCGAGGTGTCAGTCATAACCCCTCCAGGGTAAGGGCTGCGGGAACCGAAGCCCGCGAGTATCCGTTGAAGGCCGCATGGGGGAGAAAAAGGGCGGGGACACCGACCAGCGCATCGGACGCCGGGCGCTGCTCATCGGCGGTGCGGCGGCCGCCGTGGGCACCGCGGTGCTGGCGCGGGAGGAGCTGGGGCACCTGTGGTGGCGGCTGCCGGGCGTGGAGAAACCGCGGGTCGAGGGCGCGGTCGACTTCCGGGGCGCCCAGTGGGTGGCGGCG
Source organism: Streptomyces sp. NPDC048415 (assembly GCF_040651675.1). NCBI lineage: Bacteria > Bacillati > Actinomycetota > Actinomycetes > Kitasatosporales > Streptomycetaceae > Streptomyces > Streptomyces sp. NPDC048415. The sequence continues at coordinate 9,973 of NZ_JBEZKJ010000036.1, forward strand.
TCGCCCGCGAACTGGCGACGCGCGGACCGGCCCGACGACTACGGCATAGACCGGGTGATCATCCATGTCACCCAGGGCAGCTTCACGAGCGCGGTGAAGGTCTTCCAGGATCCGGGGCACGGCGCGGCCGCCCACTACGTGGTCCGCGGGGACGGCCACATCACGCAGATGATCCGCGAGCTGGACGTCGCGTTCCACGCGGGCAACCGTGAGTACAACGAGCGGAGCGTCGGCATCGAGCACGAGGGCTTCGTCGAGCGCGCCTCGTCGTTCACGGACGCGATGTACGAGGCCTCGGCGCGGCTGGCGGCCGGGATATGCGGGCGGTACGACATCCCCGTGGACCGCGAGCACATCATCGGGCATGTCGAGGTGCCGGGCACGGACCACACGGATCCCGGGCGGTACTGGGACTGGGACCGGTACATACGGCTCGTGCGCAAGGCCCGTACGGCGAAAGCGAAGACCCAGGCATAGGACCGTACGGCCGGGACCTGGTCCCGCGGACGGGGCTCGACCCCGCGGGGATGCCCAGGACCTGTCCGGCCGATCATGACGCAGACGCGGGGTCCGGCACGCACTCCCCCACGCTCGGCTTCGCTCGCGCGGGGGCCCCATCGCCGTTGTCGTCGGTCACCGACGCTCCGCGTCGACTCTCCCCTCCGCCTTGCCGCTGCACCCACCGGACCCCGCTCACCGGCACTGCCGAGGCACCGTCGCTTTCCTGCGACTTGATCGGCCGGACAGGTCCTAGCTGAGGCCCGCCGTGCGTGCCCGTTCCACCGCCGGGCCGATCGCCTTGGCCACCGCCTCGACGTCCGCCCGTGTGGAGGTGTGGCCGAGGGAGAAGCGCAGGGTGCCGCGGGCCAGGTCGGGGTCGGTGCCGGTGGCCAGCAGGACGTGGCTGGGCTGGGCCACGCCGGCCGTGCACGCGGAACCCGTGGAGCACTCGATGCCCTGGGCGTCCAGCAGCAGGAGCAGCGAATCGCCCTCGCAGCCGGGGAAGGTGAAGTGCGCGTTGGCCGGGAGGCGGCCCTCGGCCGCGGGGTCGCCGCCGAGGATGGCGTCGGGCACGGCCTTGCGTACGGCATCGACCAGGTCGTCCCGCAGGGCACCGATCTCACGCGCGAACCACTCGCGCTGCTCGACGGCCAGCCGCCCGGCGACGGCGAACGACGCGATCGCGGGCACGTCCAGCGTGCCGGAGCGCACATGACGCTCCTGGCCGCCGCCGTGCAGCACGGGTACGGGGCTGTACTCGCGACCCAGGAGCAGCGCGCCGATGCCGTACGGGCCGCCGATCTTGTGGCCCGACACCGTCATCGCGGCGAGGCCCGAGGCACCGAAGTCGACGGGGATCTGGCCGAAGGCCTGGACCGCGTCGGCGTGCAGCGGTACACCGAACTCGGCGGCCACCTCGGCCAGTTCCTGGACCGGCACTACCGTGCCGATCTCGTTGTTGGCCCACATGACCGTGGCGAGGGCCACGTCGTCGGGGTCGCGGGCGATGGCCTCGCGCAGGGCGTCCGGGTGGACACGGCCGTAGGCGTCGACGGGGAGGTACTCGACGGTGGCGCCCTCGTGTTCGCCGAGCCAGTGGACGGCGTCGAGGACCGCGTGGTGCTCGACGGGGCTCGCCAGGACGCGGGTGCGGGCCGGGTCGGCGTCCCTGCGGGCCCAGTACAGGCCCTTCACCGCGAGGTTGTCGGCCTCGGTGCCGCCGGAGGTGAAGACCACCTCGCTGGGGCGTGCGCCTAGGGCGTCCGCCAGGGTTTCGCGGGCTTCCTCGACGGTGCGGCGGGCGCGGCGGCCGGCTGCGTGCAGCGAGGAGGCGTTGCCGGTGATGCCGAGTTGGGCGGACAGGGCCTCTGCCGCCTCGGGGAGCATCGGGGTGGTCGCGGCGTGGTCGAGGTAAGCCATGGTGAGCCCGATTCTACGGGCCTGCTCTCCACTGCCTCGGCCCCCACCGGTGTGAGGGTTGCCCGTGCTGGCGCCCGGGGTTGCTTTGCGCCCTATCGGTGCCTTGGCTGGGCCTCTTCGCGAGGCACCCGGCGCTGCGGGCTGTGCCCACCCTCCCCCACTTTCGGCTTCGCTCGAGCGGGGCCCCATCGCCCTGCGGAACGATGGCCCACAGCGGTAGCGACGAGCGAGAACGCGTCTCCTCTAGAAGTTCCAGGACACCGTGCTGTCGAAGTGCATGAAGGCGACCAGGACTATCAGGTCCGCGATGCCGAGGGTGAGGCCCAGGAAGGCGCGGCCGCGGCGGGCCGTGCCGCGCCAGAGGGCGACGGAGGCGAGGGCGATGGAGATGGGGCCCAGGAAGACGTTGAGGACCAGGAGGCCGACCAGACCGAGGATGAAGGAGGCGACGGCCATGCCGTCGGCGTCCCTGGTGCCGGTGCGGCGAGTGGGCGTGGCGGTGAGTTCCATGACGTGTCAGCTCCCGACGGTCAGTTGGTGGAGGTGTGGCGCCGGCGGGCGTGGCGCTCGCGGACCGCGAAGATCGCGAGCCAGACGCCGATGACGACGGCGGCGACGAGCGTGACGGGCAGCGGCGCGTGGGCCACGGAGCCCATGACGACACCCAGCAGCAGGAGGGCGGCGACGAGGAACAGCATGAGATGCCTCTCGTGGAAGTCTCGAAGTCCCATCCCGGGCTCTTCGGACCTCGACGGTGAGGCCCGAATGTTTCCGGGACTTGACGACTCAGTGAACGGTTGTAGTTACAGTTGTTCACTGACTCTTGAGTCTAGCGCGTCCCCCGGCTTTCCAATTACAGAGAACAGTTGTTAACTGCATGGCATGAGTCACACTCTCGGCATCCGACAGGCCCAGAAGCAGAAGACCCGACAGGCGCTCCTGGACGCGGCGTTGGTCTTGCTGGAGGAGCAGAGCCTGAGCAGCCTGGGCCTGCGCGAGGTCACCCGCGCGGTCGGCGTCGCGCCGACCGCGTTCTACCGGCACTTCCGCTCGACGGCGGATCTCGGCGTGGCCCTTGTCGAGGAGGCCCTCGGCAGCCTGCATCCGATGATCGGGACGACGGTGTCCGCGTCCGGCGACAGCGACGAACGCATAGCGCGCGCCGTCGATCTGATCGCGCGGCACGTTCACGCGTACCCCGCCCATGTCCGTTTTATCGCCCGCGAGCGACATGGCGGCGTCCAGCCGGTGCGGGAGGCGATCCGGGACCAACTGGCCCGGTTCGCCGAGGAGGTGAAGACCGAGCTGGCCAAGCACCCCGAGTCCGAGGGGTGGAGCGACGACGACCTGCTGATGCTCGCGGGACTGTATGTCGACCAGATGCTGGTGACGGCCTCGCTCCTCCTGGAGGCGCAGGAGGGCTCGGAGGAGGAACGCGAGCGGGTGGCCCGGGTGGCGAGCCGCCAGATGCGGCTGATCGCCATCGGCCGCCGCAACTGGCTGGGGTGACGCCCCGTTCACCGAACGGGCACGTCACCCCCGAGAACCTGTGACGTACGGCCCGGGTCAAGAACCGTGACCGTGCGGTCCCGGGTCAAAACCGGTGACCGTACGTCCCCGGATCAGCCCTGCGCCTGCTGCCCCCGCCCACCGCCGGGGCCGCCGCCACAGCCGCCCTTGCCACCACGGGGACCGCCGCTCGGCATACCGGAGGGGTTGCCGGAGGGCGCCTTGCCTGTGGGCCTGTTCGACGGTGTGCCGGGCCGCGACGGCATCCAGGACGGGGCGCCGCTGGGGCGCCCGGACGGGCCCGTGCTCGGCATGCCGGACGGCCGCCGGCAGTTCTGCTGCCCGGAGTTGCCGCTGTTCGAGGACGACGAGGAGTCGCCCGAGCCGCAGGCCGCGAGCAGGGGCGAGAGCGCCAGCAGGGCGACGACGGGGACAAGTCGTGCGCGACGGATCATGAGGGTTACTCCCAGTCAGATCACGGGGCCGGTTTATGAGTGCCGGATGAGCGGGGGGCCAGAGCACCAGATCCACATAGGCCCGCGCTGTGCCGGACCTGTGCGTTGCTGTGGATCACCGGCCCCGCGCCGGTCTCAATCGCCCTCGTAGACCGCGCTGATGGCGGCCGCCGTCGCCGCCAACTCCTGCCGCACCCGCGGCGGCCCGAGGACCTCCACCGCGTTCCCGAAGGCCAGCAGCGTGCGGGCCTCGCCCACGAAGCCGTACGACAGCCGGGCGCGTACCCACTCGCTCGCGCCGTCGTCCGGCGGCAACTCCGTGAGCGAGGCGGCGTTGAGGCGCAGGAACATGTCGAGGCGGGAGCGCTGTACCCGAACTGTGACATCGAGACCGCCGGGCCGCTCCTCCACCTGCCGTCGCAATACCTCCCAGGCGTCGGCGAGTTCGACGCCGGGCCGCCGCTTCACCGGATCCGGCAGCACCGTCGCCGACCGCACCCGGTCGGCCCGGAACAGCCGCGGCTTCCCACGCCGGTCGGCGACGAGGTACCAGACGCCCGCCTTGGACACGAGTCCGTACGGGTCGACGGTGTACATGCTCGGTTCGGCGTCCCCGCTGTGCCGGTAGCGCAGCCGCAGGCGGCGGTCGGTGAACACCGCGTCCTGCAGCACCTCCAGGTCGACGGCCCGCTGCGGGCCGCCCTTCCAGCGCGTCGCGTCGACCAGGATGCGACGGCTGGTCACCTCGGCGGCGGGGCGGTGCGGCGCGGGCAGCGCGGCCATCACCTTGCGCAGCGCGGACCCGAGCGCCGCGTCCAGGCCGAGCGCGGCGTGCGCGCCCTGTGCGGCCAGGATGAACAGCGCGCGGGACTCGTCGGCGGTCAGCCCCGTGACGTCCGTACGGAATCCGGCGAGCAGCTCAATGCCTCCGTGCCGCCCGCGCTCGGCGTACACCGGTACCCCCGAGGCGGACAGGGCCTCGATGTCCCGGTAGATGGTGCGCACGGACACCTCGAGCCGGTCGGCCAGTTCATGCGCCGGCACGCGGCCACGGGTCTGCAGCAGCAGGAGGATCGAGAGCAGGCGGTCGGACTTCACGCCCTCAGGATCGCGCCCGGCGAAGGTCTCGGCAAATGTTGACGGAAACTGTCAGGTTATGCGGCGAACGTGGGGGCACACCGACACACGGAAGAGGTTCAGCCATGAACGCCATCGACCCCCGCCCCCTGTACGCCCGCGCCGCCGAGCAGATCGCCGCGCTGGTCGAGACCGTGCGGCCGGAGCGGCTCGCCGGCCCCACGCCGTGCGCCGAGTACGACGTACGGACCCTGCTGTCGCACATCGTCGGAGGCACCCGCCGTATCGCCGTGATCGGGGCGGGCGGGGACGGGCTCGCCGTACGGCCGTTCGCCGAGGGGGTTCCTGACGACGGCTGGAGTGCCGCGTACGACGAGGTCAGGGCGCAGGTGCGGAAGGCCTGGGCGGACGACGCGCGGCTGGACGCTCCGGTCCACGTGCCGTGGGGAGAGGCACCCGGCCGCAACGCCCTCGCCGGTTACGTGATGGAGGCCGTCACCCACACCTGGGACCTCTCCGAGGCGCTCGGACGACCGCTCGAACTCGACCCTGAACTCGCCGAGTTCGCGCTCGCCATGGCCCGGCGGGTACTGCCGGACGAGCTGCGCGAGGGCGACGAGCTGCCCTTCGACTCGGCGGTTCCGGCTCTCGAAGAGGCCGACGCCTACGGCCTGTTGGCGGCCTACCTCGGCCGTCGCCCCCTGATCCCCGCGTAGGACGAACGCGCCGTACTCAGCCCAGTCTGACGCGCGCGAGCTGCCGGGACTGCGCGACCAGCCGGTCCGCGCTGTCCCACACCTCGGCGTCCTCCTCCAGGAAGCCCCCGGCGAGGTTGCGCGTGGTGATCGACACCCGCAGCGGACCGGGCGCCGGACGCGAGCGTACGTGCACGGTCAGCTCCACGGTCGGCACCCAGCCGGACAGCCCGATCTCGAACGCGGTCGGCGGCAGCGCGTCGACCGCGAGGAGCAGCGAGAGGGGATCGGCGTCGCGGCCGTCGGCGAGCCCGAACCAGGCTCGCATCTCGCCCTTCCCGGACGGCGCACCGAGCGCCCAGCCCAGGGTCGAGGGGTCGAGCTTGAGGAACAGCCGGTCGGCGATCGCCGAGCTGCCGGGAACGGGCGCCGGGGCGTCTTGCGGTCCGAAGCACTGGTCGATCGGCGGGATCGCGGGCGGCCGCGCGGTCGTACGGACGTCGTCGGGCAGGGTGTCGAGATCGCCGTACGAGGCGAGGACACGGATCCGCTCGATCTCGCGGCCCTCGTCGTCGTACTGGAAGAGGGACGCCTGTCCGGTCGACAGGGTCCGGCCGGTGCGGACGACGTCCGTGCGGACGACCGCCGGGCCCGGCTGGGAGGCGGTCAGATAGTGCGCGGAGATCGTGAACGGGTCGGAGTGCGGCAGGGCGTCCGCGAGCGCGCGGCCGAGGACGGCCAGCAGATAGCCGCCGTTGACGGCGTTGATGATCGTCCACCCGGCGGAGAGGTCGATGTCGTAGACGCCGGGTCCGCGCAGGGTGACCACGGTGTCGCGGTCGAACTCGCTGTCGCCGATCGTGGCCCGTACGGCCCGTACCGAAGCTGCTTCTGGCATGGGTGAACGGTACAACAGGAAATTACTAAGCGGTAGCTTTGGATGTTTCGGAGGCGTGACGTCTCCGCACAGGGGCGTGACGTCTCCCCACAAGGGAAGGGTGAGGACCCGGCAATTTCTTGGTAAGTGTCCGCACTCGTCCGTGACCGACTCCCCCGCCCACTCCTCTGACAGGACATGAGCCTCACCGGGACGCCGTTCCTCTTCACCGCGATCACGCTGTTCGCCGTCGCCCTGCTCGTGCCTCTCGTCCTGTGGTCACGGGTGCGCGGCCCCGCCCCCGTGCGCGGCGCCGCCCGCCTGCTGATGCTGCTCTTCGCCCAGGGCACGGCGATCACCCTGGTCTTCGTCCTCGTGAACAACGCCAACAGCCTGTACGACAACTGGGCCGACCTGCTGGGCACGGGCAACCACGTCCAGCAGGCCGCCGACCTCGGCGCGGACGGCACCGGCGGGATCGCTCTCAAACAGCTGCCCAGGGTCCGGCAGACGTTCACGCAGGCCGACGGTCCCGGCATGCACCAGGCGGGCGGGGTGCGCGTCACTCAGCTCAAGGGCCGGGTGTCGGGGGTGAACGCGGAGGTGTATGTGTGGCTGCCGCCGCAGTACCAGGAACCTGCCTACCGCCACCGGAAGTTCCCCGTCGTCGAGCTGCTGCCGGGCTATCCGGGCTCGGCGAAGGCGTGGTTCGGCTCGATGAAGGTGCATGAGCAGCTGCTGCCGATGATGCGCACCGGGCAGGTCGCGCCGTTCATCCTGGTCGCGCCTCGCACCAACCTGGTGGCCCGGGTGGACACGGGCTGCGCGAACATCCCGGGCACGGTGAACGCGGACAGCTGGCTCAGCATCGACGTGCCGAGGATGGTGACGGACAACTTCCGCGCCGAGGCCGCCCCGGACGGCTGGGCCACCGCCGGCTACTCGGCGGGGGCACACTGCGCGGCCAAGCTCGCCATCGCGCATCCCGACCGCTACCGGGCCGCGGTGAGCCTGTCCGGCTACAACGACCCCATCGGCGAACGCAATTCGCTCCCCGCGCGCAGCCTGGCACTGCGCCGGCAGAACAATCCCTACCTGCTGCTGCGCGCCTACCGCACCCCGCCCCGCGTCGCGCTCTACGTCTCCGGCGAGTCCGGCGACGGCTACCAGGCGGGCGTGGCGCTCCAGCGGATCGCCCGGCGGCCTACGACCGTCGACGTGACGCTGCTGCCGAGGAGCGCGGGCGGCCACGACATGGGGCTGTGGCGGCCGCAGGTGCCTGAGGTGTTCCGCTGGCTGACCCAGCAGTTCCGCTCCGGGACCGGCGGGACCACCGGGACCACCGGGACCGGCGGGATCACGGGGGCTAAGGGGTCTCCTCCTCCCGCACCGTCGAGCGGCGGTTCCAGGCGCGCGGCGCTCGCCAGTGGAACCGCATCGCGAGCAGCCTCAGCACGAAGGCCGTGACCACGGCCAGACCACTGGTGAACGGGGTGAGCGCGTCGTAGCGGATGCACAGCACCACCAGTGCGCTGCCGACCATCGCGGGGACCGCGTACAGGTCGCGGTCCCAGCGCAGCAGCGAGGGCACCTCGTTGGCGAGCACGTCACGCAGCACACCACCGCCGACGGCGGTGGCCAGACCCAGGGCGGCCGACTGGGTCAGCCCGAGCCCGTACTCGTACGCCTTCGTCGTGCCCGCGACACAGAAGAGGCCGAGTCCGGCCGCGTCGAAAACGTTGACGGCGACCTGGGTCCGCTCCACCTGCGGGTGGAGGAAGAAGACCAGCAGGGCGGCGAGCAGCGGGGTGCTGAAATAGCCGAGATCGGTGAACGCGGCCGGGGGCACGGCCCCGATGATCAGGTCCCGGAACAGCCCTCCGCCCAGCGCGGTGACCTCGGCGAGTACGGCGATGCCGAAGACGTCGAAGTTCTTGCGGACGGCCAGCAGCGCGCCGGAGATCGCGAAGACGAAGATTCCCACGAGGTCGAGCACATGCTGGACGGAGGGGCTGAACAGTTCCTGGAGCACTCGAACATTCTCACCCGCCGACGGGCGTGAACCTTACAAAGCAAGGTCCGCGCCCGTCAGCACGGCCTACACCACCGGCTTGCCCGTCGTGTAGATCCAGGTCTGAAAGAGGTCGTCGAGCTGCTGTCCGGAGACCTTCTCGGCGAGGCGGATGAAGTTGGCGGTGTTGGCGTTGCCGTACTTGTGCAGCTTCGTCCAGGCGGGCAGCAGCTTGAAGAAGGCGGTGTCGCCGATGCGTTCGCGCAGCATCTGGAGTGTCATCGCGCCGCGCTGGTAGACCGCCGAGGCGAACATCGTGTCGCGCTGCGGGTCGGCGACCGTGATCTGCCAGAAGGCGGAGTCCGCGGGCCGCGCGTTGTATCCGGCCGCGAACGAGTCGCGGGCCGAGCGGATGCCCTTGTGCTCGGCCCACAGCCACTGGGCGTAGGTCGCGAAGCCCTCGTTCAGCCAGATGTCCTTCCAGCGCTCCACCGAGACGGAGTCGCCGAACCACTGGTGGGCCAGCTCGTGCACGATGGTCGTCTCGGACCGCACGGCCGAGTACGCGGGCTTCGACTGCACCTCCAGCGAGAACCCCGCCTCCGGCATGTCGTCGACGATCGCGCCGGTCTCCTCGAAGGGATAGGGACCGAAGACCTGCGACCAGTAGTCGGTGGCCTCGGCGGTGACGCCGTACACGTCGACGCTGTTGCTGTTCGCGAGCACCGGGTCGATGGCGACGTAGATGGGCGTCCCGGCGGGGGTCGTGCCCGTCTTCACGTCGAACTTTCCGATGGTGGCGGTCGCGAGATAGGTGGCCATGGGTTTGCTCTCGCGCCAGTGCGTGAAGGTCTGGTCGCCCTTGTCGTACGTCGATATCAGGCGGCCGTTGGAGACACCCGTCAGGCCTTTCGGCGCCTTGATGCGGATGTCGTAGGTCGCCTTGTCGGACGGGTGGTCGCTGGCCGGGAACCAGGTGGAGGCGGCGTTGGGCTCGCAGGCGACGAAGACGCCGTCGGTGGTCTTCATCCACCCGTAGTCGGAGCCGAAGACGATGGGCCCGTTCAGCGGCTCGGGGACACCGCCGTAGGTGACGGTCACCGTGAAGGTCCGGCCCTTCGACAGCGTGCCGCGCGGAGTCACATGGATCTCGTCGCCGTCCCGCGTGAAGTCGGCGCGTCTGCCGTTCACTTCGACCCTGGTGACCTCGAGCTTCTGGAGGTCCAGGTCGAAGGCGGAGAGGTTCTGGGTGGCACGGGCCGTGAGAGTCGTACGGCCGTCGAGGCGGTCGGTGTCCGGGTTGTACGCCACGTCGAGGTCGTAGTGGCGGGCGTCGAAGCCGCCGTTGCCGAGCTGCGGGAAGTAGGGATCGCCGATGCCGTCGGCGCCCGGGGTGGGGGCGGAGGAGGCGGCGATGACGAGGAAGGAGGCCGCCGCGGTCGCGAGGGCTCCTAAGCGTGCCGAACGGGAGAGTGCCATGAGCGTCCCTTTCGAGCGTGTTCCGATCGCACGGACACGCGAGACTCTGCACTCTCCCGTTCAGGCATGTTCATGACTTTGCCAACTTGTCATGCGCGACCCCTTGGTTCACTCCTGTTCGTGACGCGGATCACATCGCCTCGAGACTATGTCCGTTTGAATACCGGAAGGGAAGATTTCCCGCCTCCGCACGACGGGAAAACCAGACATCCAGAAGTGCGCCCACCGCCCCCGAAACAAGGAATTGAGGGTCGCTTGAGGGTAAATACAGGTAAAATGCCCATCCCGCTTGTCGTGGTCACAGCAGCTGAGTAACTTCACATACATCAGCGCGGAACAGGGACGACCGGTATCCCACGCCGCAATAAAACTGAGTGCACACAAAAGAAAACGGGGTTGCAATAATGAGAGAATTCGGCAAGACCGGCCGAGTGATCGCGGCGACAGCGCTCCTGGTAGGCGCCTCCATCGCCGTTCCCGCCGTCGCCTCCGCGTCGCCGTCGGCGAATCACCCGATGAACTGCGGAACCGACCCGTTCATCACCGTCGACTCGTACGGCACGCCGTACTACAAGCCCATCGGCAGCACCGCCGGGAAGTACAACGCCAGCAGCTCGACCTCGACACTCACCTACGCGCTCCAGACGACCACGAGCCGCTCGACCAGCTGGACCATCGGCGGCAGTGCGAGTGTGAGCTGGGGAATCGGCAAGGTCGAAGCGAACTTCAACCACAACGTGACCAAGACGACCACCAAGGGCATCACGGTTACGGACACCTTGAGTGTCAAGGGAAAGAACTACGGCTATGTCACCCCGAAGGTCGAGTACCGCCGTTTCAACATCCGCAAGGAACACTACGGCGCGAATTGCAAGGTCGTCGTGAACCAGGACTACGGCGTCATCGACGTGATCTGGACTTACCCCTTCTTCTCCGAATGCGTCGCCCAGCACGCGTGCACGACGAAGCCGTGATATACGGAGAATGAATCGGGGCGTGCGTGCCGTAAAAAGGCCGAGCGCAGCCTCAACGCCGGAAAGGGGGCGGACAGACGGGATTGCTCCCGTCTGTCCGCCCCCTTTCCTGTGGCAGCGGACCGTCTTTTCAGCTCTGGGTGTTTCCCGGGTCCTCAGGCTCCTGCCCACTCGCCTCCGCCGAGGCCTCGGCGTCCGGAGAAACCTCAGCGTCCGAAGCGGCCGAGGAAGTCACGGCATCGTCCTCGACCATCGCGGCCACCGCGGCCGACGTCTCCGCCGACTCCTCCAGCACCGCCTTCGGCACCAGCTCCACCGCCTCCTTGGCGTCGGAGAGCAGGACCGTGTCATGCGGAGCCTGGTCCTCGAAGTTCTCCGGGTGGTGGCAGGCGACCTGCTGACCGGGCTTCAGCTCCAGGAGCGGGGGCTCGGTCGTCTTGCAGATCTCCGTGGCCTTCCAGCACCGCGTGTGGAAGCGGCAGCCGCTCGGCGGCGAGATCGGCGAGGGCACGTCGCCCTTGAGCAGGATGCGCTCACTCTTGGCCGACTTGCGCCGCGGGTCCGGGATCGGCACCGCCGACATCAGCGCCTTGGTGTATGGGTGCATCGGCGCCCGGTACAGCGACTCGCGGTCGGCCAGCTCGACGATCTTGCCGAGGTACATCACCGCGATCCGGTCCGAGACGTGCCGGACGACCGAGAGGTCGTGCGCGATGATCACGTACGTGAGGCCGAGCTCCTGCTGCAGGTCGTCGAGAAGGTTGACGACCTGCGCCTGGATCGACACGTCGAGCGCCGAGACCGGCTCGTCCGCCACGACCAGCTTCGGGTTGAGCGCGAGCGCGCGGGCGATGCCGATGCGCTGGCGCTGACCGCCGGAGAACTCGTGCGGATAGCGGTTGTAGTGCTCGGGGTTGAGGCCGACCACGGACAGCAGGCGCTGGACTTCCTTCTTGATGCCGCCCTCGGGATTGACGCCCTGCAGCTTGAAGGGGGCACCGACGATCGTGCCGATGGTGTGGCGCGGGTTCAGCGACGAGTAGGGGTCCTGGAAGATCATCTGGACATCGCGGCGCAGCGGGCGCATACCGCTGACCCCGAGGTGCGTGATGTCCTTGCCCTCGAACTCGACCGTGCCGGCCGTCGGTTCGAGCAGCCGGGTGATCAGCCGGCCCATCGTCGACTTGCCACATCCCGACTCGCCGACGACACCGAGCGTTTCACCGGCCTTGACCTCGAAGTCGATGCCGTCGACCGCGCGCACCGCGCCGACCTGCCGCTGGAGCAGGCCCTTGCGGATCGGGAAGTGCTTCTTGAGCCCGGTCACCTTCAGCAGGGTCTCGCCGGGGGCGGCGCCGTCCTTGGTGACCACGGTGCCTTCGCTCTGCGCAGGGATGCCCACTGCTTTGTCCTCGCTCACAGCTTCGGCGCAATCTCTTCGGTCCAGATACGCTCCCGCTGCTCCTGCGTCATGTGGCAGGCGGCCCAGTGCTGGCTGCCGACCTCGGTCAGCTCGGGGCGGACCGTGCGGGTGACGTCGTCCTTCGGGATGTCGGCGTACGGGCAGCGCGGGTTGAAGGCGCAGCCGGACGGGATGTTGATCAGCGAGGGCGGGGATCCCTTGACCGGGATCAGTCGCTCCTGCTGCTCGCGGTCCAGGCGCGGCATCGAGCCGAGCAGACCCCAGGTGTAGGGGTGCCGGGGCTCGTAGAACACCTTCTCGGCCGGGCCCCGCTCGACGCAACGGCCGCCGTACATCACCAGGATGTCGTCGGCGAGCTCGGCGACGACGCCCAGGTCGTGGGTGATGATGACGACCGCGGAGCCGAACTCCACCTGCAGATCCCGAATCAGGTCGAGGATCTGCGCCTGGACGGTCACGTCCAGGGCGGTCGTCGGCTCGTCCGCAATCAGCAGTTCGGGGTTGTTGACCAACGACATCGCGATCATCGCGCGCTGGCGCATACCGCCGGAGAACTCGTGCGCGTAGCTGTCCACCCGCTTGTCCGGCTGGGGGATGCCCACCCGGTCGAGCATCTCGACAGCGCGGCGCTTCGCGGTCTTCTTGTCGACGTTGTGGTGGATCCGGTACGCCTCCACGATCTGCTGACCGATCGTGTAGTACGGGTGCAGCGCCGACAGCGGATCCTGGAAGATCATCGCCATGTTGCGGCCGCGCAGCTTGCGTACGTGGTCCGGGTCCGCGGACAGCAACTCCGTGCCGTCGAGCCAGATCTCGCCGGAGATCTGCGCCTTGCGCTTGCCGTACTGGCCGGCGGTGTGCAGGCCCATGATGCCGAGCGAGGTCACCGACTTACCGGATCCGGACTCGCCCACGATACCGAGGGTCTTGCCCTTCTCCAGCTGGAAGCTGAGCCCGTCGACGGACTTGACCAGACCGTCGTCGGTGGGGAAGTGCACCTTCAGGTCGCGTACTTCCAGGAAGGCCGTCGGGGCGGGCGAGGCGCCGGTGGGCTCGCCCACGGCCGCTCCGCTCTTGCTGAGTTCCGTCATGCGAGCCTCACTCGGGGGTCGATCACGGCGTACAGGACGTCCACCACGAGGTTGGCGATCAGCACCGCGAGAGAAGTAATCAGGGTGACGCCCAGAATGATGGGCAGGTCCTGGTTCCTGATGGCGTCGAGTACGGCACGGCCGAGGCCGGGCAGGTTGAACGTCGACTCCGTCAGGATGGCGCCGCCGATGAGGGCGCCGAGGTCCATGCCGAGCATGGTCAGGATGGGCGTCATCGTGGAGCGCATGGCGTGCTTGCCGATGACGACCTGTTCCTTGAGGCCCTTCGCGCGTGCCGTGCGGATGTAGTCCTCGCCGAGGATCTCCAGCATGGTGGCACGGGTGATCCGGGCGTACATCGCCGCGTACAGGAACGCGAGGGTGATCCACGGCAGGATCATGCCGCCGAACCAGCCGCCGAAGCTCTGGGACAGGGGCACGTACTGCGCGTCGATCCACTTCAGCCCGAAGGCGAAGATCGCCAGACTGAGCAGACCGGTGAAGTAGATGGGGAGGGAGACACCCGCCAGGGCCACGACCATCGCGCCGCGGTCCCAGATGGTGCCCCGCTTGAGCGCGGAGAGCACGCCGGCCGCGACACCGAAGACCAGCCACAGCACGGCGGCACCGAGCGCGAGACCCAGGGTCACCGGGAAGCGGTCGGTGAGCACCGGCCAGACGGCCTGCTCGCTGCGGAAGGAGTAGCCGAAGCACGGTGCGGCGCAGTGCGTGACGTCGCCGCCGCCCGAGTAGGTGCGGCCGGCGAAGATGCCCTTGAAGAACTCCCAGACCTGGGAGTAGATCGGGTCGCCGAGTCCGAGCTTCTGCCGCACCGCCTCGACGGCGGCCGGGTCGGCCTGCTTGCCCACGAAGCTCGAGGCGATGTCGACGCCCGCCCACTTGGGGACGAGGAAGAAGATGCCGAAGACCACCATGACGATGACCACGAGCATCACTGCGGCGGCGAACAGCCGCCTGATGAGGTAAGCGAGCACAGCTTACGGCCCGCCGCGGGACCGCGGGCCACCGGAGGTCGTCCAGTGGCCCGCGATCACGCCGCGCCGGCCTTCACCTGCCTTTCGTGCCGTTCGGCGGGTGTGCCGGGTTTACTTCGCGGACTTCAGACCGAGGTTGACGAAGTCGTACATGCCGCTGTAGCCGTCGGTCGTGTAGACGTTCGCCAGGTTGTCCGAACGCCAGTTGATGAACTTCTCGAAGACGAAGGGCAGGTAGTAGCCGCCCTCCATGACCTTGTGGTTGATCTGCGTGGAGATCTTGGTCTTGCCGGCGTCGTCCAGCGTGTTGACGTACTGGTCGAACAGGCCGTCGATCGCCTTGTCCTTGATCAGCGCGTAGTTCGAGTTACCGCTCGGCAGGATGTACTTGCTGTCCCACAGCGGCAGACCGAAGCCCTGGACGGACGGGAAGTCCGGACCCCAGCCCATGATGATGATGCCGTAGCCCTTCTTCGCCACGTTCGAGGGGCTGCCGATGATGCCGGTGGTCTGCGAACCGTCGTACTGGTCGATCTGCGCGTTGATGCCGATCTTCTTCAGCGACGCCTGCAGGGACTGAGCGGTGGCCACCTCGACCGGCTTGTTGTTGCGGACGGCGATGGTGGTGGAGAAGCCGCTCGGCTTGCCGCAGGCCTTCAGCTCTTCCTTGGCCTTGGCGACGTTGCCGTTCTTGTTGGAGGTGGCGAGCTGGTACGGGTCGTACTTCTGGCCCTCGGCACCCGCGACGGACGGCGGCAGCATGTTGGTGCCGATGTCACCACCGGCGACCGGGCCACCGCGGGCGGTCTGCAGCGACACGTGGTCGGCGCCGTAGATCACGGCCTTGCGGCAGTGCTCGTTGTTGAACGGCTTCACGCTCTGCGGGAAGGTCGCGTAGCGGATGTAGCCGGAGACCGGGTTGTCCAGGTTGGCCTTGTGCTCCTTCAGGGCGGTGGTGCGGCCCTGCGGCGACATGCCGGTCTGGTTGATGTCCAGGTCCAGGTCACCGTTGAGCAGGCGCTGGTCCAGCTGGTTGGCGTCCGAGAAGAACGTGACCGAGATCTTGTCCGGGTACGCCTTTCGGATCGGGTCCGCAGACTGCTTCCACTCGGTGTTGCGCACCAGGTTCAGGCTCTTGCCCGGGCTGTACGACTCGAACTTGTACGGGCCGGAGGAGAACGGCTTCAGGCCGTACTTGGACTTGGTGTCCTTGTCCTGGCGGACCGGGGAGGCCGAGACCAGGGCCAGCATCTCCTCGAAGTCCGAGTTGGCCTTCGGGAGGTGGAAGACGATGGTCTTGTCGTCCGGCGTGGTGATCGCCTTCAGACCCAGCTTGTCCTTGGAGGTGTCCTTGTACGGGCCCTTGTACTCGCCCTTGGGGTCGAGCACGTCCTTCAGGTAGACCGGGCCGCCGGACAGCACGTCCTGCGCCCAGACACGCTCGATGCCGTACTTGACGTCCTTGGAGGTGATCGGCTTGCCGTCCTCCCAGGTGCTCCCGTCGCGCAGCGTGTACGTGTAGGTCTTGCCGCCGTCCGAGACCTTCGCGGTGCTGGTGGCCAGGTCCGGAGTGACCTCCGCGCCGGCCTTGCCCGGCTCCGTCTTGTTCGTGACGAGCTGGCGGCTGTAGTAGCGGGCGAAGTTCCACATGAAGCCGTAGTAACCGCGCGTGGTGTCCCACGAGTCGGCGTCCTGGGCACCACCGAACTTCAGCGTGCCGCCCTTCTTGGCCAGGGAGGCCTGGGCGGCCTTGTTGTTGGCTGCGTCGAAGCCGGCGGCGCCGGACTTCGAGCCGCCGCCGTCATTGCCACCGCCGCCGCACGCTGCCGTGGTCAGCAGCGCGGCGACCGCAGCAGCAGCGGCCAACGCCTGCTTACGCCGCCCTGAGGTGCGTTGGGTAGTCACGATCTCGGATCCTCCGGTTTTGATGAGAGACCCCGTGTTGGTGCCACGGGACGCTTGGGTACGGCAGTTCAGCGGGACGCCTTCGGGTCCAGCGCGTCCCGCACGCCGTCGCCGAAGAGGTTGAAGGCGAGGACGGTGATGAAGATCGCCACACCCGGGACCACCATGTACATGGGGTCCGACTCGTAGTAGTCGATCGCGCTCGAAAGCATCTGCCCCCAGGAGGCCGTGGGCGGCTTGACGCCCACGCCCAGGAAGCTGAGTGCCGCCTCGGTGAGGATGTTGGTGGGGATCATCATCGTCGTGTACACGATGATGGGCGCGACGAGGTTGGGCAGCAGCTCCTTGAAGAGGATGTAGAGCCGCCCGGCGCCCAGGGATCGGGCGGCCTCGACGTACTCGCGTTCACGCATCGAGAGCGTCTGGCCGCGCACCACGCGTCCGATGTAGGGCCAGCCGAAGAAGCCGATGACCAGGATCATCATGAACACACGCACGTTGGACCCGCTCAGGCCCAGCATGTTGTTCGGCATGACGGAGACCAGGGCGATGGTGAACAGCAGCTGCGGGAAGGCCAGCAGGCCGTCCATCACCCGGCTGATGAGCGAGTCGACCCAGCCGCCGAAGAACCCCGCCAGGATGCCCAGCACGGTACCGAGGATCACGGCGACCATGGCGGACAGGAAGCCGACCAGGAGCGAGACCCGGGCGCCGTAGAGGATGCGCGCGAAGATGTCGCGGCCGTTGACCGGCTCGACACCCAGCAGGTGGTGGCCGCTGATGCCGCCCAGCGCCCCCTTGGGGGTGCCGAAGAGCGGGTCGATCAGGCCCTCGTGGTAGGCGTCCGGATCCTGTCCGACCAGGCTCGTGATCACCGGCGCGAGCACGGCGACCACGATGAGGACGAGCACGACTACGCCGCCCGTCAGGGCGAGCTTGTCCCGCTTGAGACGCTCCCAGGCGATCCGGCCCAGGGAACGTCCCTGTACGGCCTTCACTCCGGCAGTGGCAATCGCCGCTTCCTCGGCCGCGCTCGGGGCCGCTTCCGCGGTCGGCTCGTGCAATGGTGCCGTCATCTGGCAGGGACCCCTCTCAACCGGCGGTAGCCGGCCCACACTTGCCGCTGTAGCGGCGTGATCAGTCCGTCGTACACGGGGGCGAACCCCCCTGGAGCGGGAGTCTTCAACGCATTGGCGATCTGTTACCAGACTTGACGGTGAATGGATGCGCAAACGTGATGCAGGCTGGAAGGTTCCGTTATCCGGACGGCGGGTAACGGGGGGCGGACAGTGGTGAGTTGGGGCAAAAGGGAGGAAATGGGACCTTCCTGCCTCATCTACGCGCGGAGAAGAGCCCACGGCCCCGGCTTCGATCCGCACCCCCCGGGCACTTCCGCGCGGGCCTCACCAGCCAAGCAAGGTCGGGCCCGCCGCCCTTCCGCGGGGGCGGGCCCGATCGCGTCGGATTCCTCGGGTCAGTAGCCGCCGGGGGCCGGCGGATAGCCGTATCCGCCCGGCACCGGTGCCTGGGCCGGAGCCGCGTGTGCCTCGCGGTCGTAGAACGGCCGGGCGTTGGCCCGCAGCCACATCGCCACCGGGTCGTACTCGTCGGACATCGCGACCGTCGAGACGGGCAGCCCGTCCGGGACCGCGCCGATGGACTGCTGCATCATCGCGCGCACCGAGTCGACGGCGGGCGGCGAAGTGTCGTACACATCCAGACCGACGGCCAGATACGGCGCCCCGAGCGCGGGCTGCACCCAAGCGCGGCGCAGTGAGCGCACGGCCGGGGTGCGGTGCGCGTTCTGCGTGAGCAGGGCGTAGAACTGCGGGATCTCGATGGCCGGTTCGCAGAGCCGGAGCGGGCCCGAGGGCTGCCGTTCCAGGCCGGTGGCGATGCGGCGCAGATCCAGCCAGGGGATGCCGACGCCGCCGCCGGGGGCGTGCGGATTGAGCCAGAGGCCGAAGTGGTCGGCGTAGAGGGTGCGGGCGACGTCGAGGCCGTCGACGACCTCGTACGAGCGGTTCCAGCCGCTGGCCGAGAGCTCCTGGGCGGAGGTGACACAGGGCGCGTACCCGAAGCCGTCGACCTCCATGTTCCCGTACTGGGCGTCCGGGGAGCCGGCCTGGCCGTGCCAGAGCAGCATCCAGACCTGGCCGGACGACGGGGTCGCGAGCGCGCGAAGGAGCGCCTCGTAGGCGTCGTAACGCCCCGGCGTCACCTGGCGCAGCATGTGCTCGACCTGCCCGGCAGCAGCCGTGCCGCTCGCGCTCACCGTTTACCGCCCTTCAAGGAGGACCTGGACCTTGGATATGAAACCAGCTTAGGTGGCCCCGCCGACAGCAACCGCCCAAGAGCTCGGGACTTGCTGTCGTCTCGCGGCTGCGGGCCGGTTCCTGGCTGGTCGCGCGCACGCGGCGGAGCCGCACAATGTCACGCCCCGCCCCCCTGAAGGGCGCTGCTCAGTGGCCGTGTTGATAGAAGGGCCGCACGTTCGTGCTCATCCAGTGGCCCACCGGGTCCTGGGCCACGTCCAGGAGGACCAGGTTCACCGGCCACTTCACCGGGACCTTGCTCAGGGCCCGGCCCAGCGCCTCCATGGGGAGCGCGCGGAGGTCTCCCTCCCACTGGGACAGCTCGACTCCGACGAACATCACCGGATCGGCGGTCTCGATGGCGGCGAGGCAGCGACGGGCGGTCAGGACGACGCCGGTCCCGGCGAACTCGGCGGAGGCGGCGGACAGGAAGTCCACCGGATCGTCCTGCCAGTCGGGCTCGAACAGCCGCACCCGGCCGCCGCTCGCGGGTCCGTCCAGCGGGGTCCGCCCGGTCCGGCACAGCTCGGCGACGGCGATCGGCGGCAGCGGTACGCCCACCACACCGTCCGGGTTGACCGCGATGCCGACCTGCGGCGGGAGTCCTCGGGCGAACTCGACCGCCGGCGCGATCGTGTACGACATATGGCCGCCGGTGACCTGGCGGAACTGCTCCTCGGAGCTGAAGACGGGGACGTATGACTGGCCCTCGATCTCCAGCGTGGGCAGGTCGAGCGGGCCGCCGTGCGGGCCGCCGCCGTTCGGCAGGGGCACCCAGACGAAGCTGCGGCCGAGCACCTCGACGATGCGCGCGCCGGCCGAGGGGACGCCGAGGGACGCGGCGAGTACCTCCTCCAGCTCGTTGCCCGGCCATCCGCCGTGCGGATGCGGGTGCGCCGACGCCGAGAAGCCGGGGCTTTCGGGGAATTCGGGGAAGTCCATCTGTCTACCGCCTGCTGTGAACCACTGTTCCGGCTGGCAAGGTTAATGGGCTCATGCGACCGGTCGGCGTTAACGGGCTCATGCGACCGGTCGGCCGCGCTCAGTCGGCGAAGTCGATCCGGCGCAGCACGTCCGCCGCGGCCCGGTCGATGAGGACCGCCGAGCCGCAGCCCTCCGGCAGGTCGCCCCGCTCGACGGAGCGCAGCAGCCGGGTGAGCGCGCCGCGGTGGCGTGCGAAGGCGTAGCGCGACACGCCCCGGCCGCGCTCGCGCTGGCCCTCACGGGCGGTGCCGGGCGCCACGTCGAGCAGCAGCAGGTGCAGCGCGCCGCCCCGGCGCCGGGCCTCCCGGGCGAGCCAGCGGCGCACCCATGCCTGCGTACCGCAGTCGTGCACGACGACTCCGGCGCCGGAGCGCAGCGTGCGGCGCAGACCCGCGTAGTGCGCGAGGCGGACCAGGGGGCGGTAGACGGCGTACGGCAGCCAGCCGGCCATCCGGCCGTCCCAGCGGTCGCGGGTGTCCTGCGAGTCGACGCGCGCGCCCGTGACGGCGCGGCGCATCAGCGTCGACTTGCCGCTGCCGGGCAGCCCGGTGACCACGACGAGGTCCGACGTTCCGAAGCGCAGACCGTGCGGGCTGTGTGCCGCGCGGTCCCTGAGGTCGCGCACGACGGCCGTCGGGAGCGGCCCGCAGGCCTCCCGGGCCGGGGCGCCGGGCCGCTTGGGCAGCGCGATGGCCGAGGTCGTCGCGTACGCCGTGGCCTTGTTCACCGTGATCGTCCTCCCCTTGGGTGTGGAGTGCCCTCCCCGCCGAGTGTAAAGAGAAGGTAATGCGCGGTGTCTGTCGTTTCCGTACCCGGACTGCCACAGCCCGGTTACAGATCCGGGCTGCCCGGATCGGACGGCGCGTGCAATGATGTGCCCGCCAACTGCATACCGGCCGCTTGAATCCGCGCGGGAGAGTCCCAGGTCACCCTGGGCGCCGAAGGAGCAAGTCCCTCCCTTGAATCTCTCAGGCCCCGTTACCGCGCGGGCGAGGCACATCTGAAAAGCGGGCCGCTGACCAGTGGCTCCACCCAAGGTGCAAGTCAGGACCACCGTTTCGCGTGGTCTTGATGAACCTCTCAGGTTCCGATGACAGATGGGGAGGAACGACCTCGCCGTCATGCCTTGGGAGCCCCACCGATGAGCAGCAACGCACCCCGTCACACCGCGCTCGATGCCCTGCATCGTTCGCTCGGCGCGACGATGACCGACTTCGCAGGCTGGGACATGCCCCTGCGCTACGGCTCCGAGCGCGACGAGCACCTCGCCGTCCGCACGAAGGCCGGTCTCTTCGACCTCTCCCACATGGGCGAGATCACCGTCACCGGCCCGCAGGCGGCGGCCCTCCTGAACTACGCCCTGGTCGGCAACATCGCCTCCGTCGGCGTGGGCCGCGCCCGCTACACCATGATCTGCCGGGAGGACGGCGGCATCCTGGACGACCTGATCGTGTACCGGCTGGCCGACACGGAATACATGGTCGTCGCGAACGCCTCCAACGCGCAGGTGGTACTGGACGCGCTGACCGAGCGGACGGCCGGTTTCGACGCCCAGGTCCGCGACGACCGTGACGCGTACGCGCTGATCGCCGTGCAGGGCCCCGAGTCCCCCGGCATCCTCAAGTCGCTGACCGACGCCGACCTGGACGGCCTCAAGTACTACGCCGGTCTGCCGGGCACGGTCGCGGGCGTCCCGGCGCTCATCGCGCGCACCGGCTACACCGGCGAGGACGGCTTCGAGCTGTTCGTGGCCCCGTCCGACGCCGAGAAGCTGTGGCAGGCGCTCACCGAGGCGGGCGCGCCCGTCGGGCTCGTCCCCTGCGGCCTGTCCTGCCGCGACACGCTGCGCCTGGAGGCGGGCATGCCGCTGTACGGCCACGAGCTGAGCACCTCCCTCACCCCCTTCGACGCCGGGCTCGGGCGGGTCGTGAAGTTCGAGAAGGAGGGCGACTTCGTGGGGCGCGAGTCGCTCGCCGAGGCCGCTTCGCACGCGCAGGAGAACCCCCCGCGGGTGCTGGTCGGCCTGATCGCCCAGGGCCGCCGCGTTCCGCGCGCCGGGTACTCCGTCGTCGCCGACGGCAAGGTGATCGGCGAGATCACCTCCGGCGCCCCCTCCCCGACGCTGGGCAAGCCGATCGCGATGGCGTACGTCGACGCCGCGCACGCCGCGCCTGGCACCGCCGGCGTCGGTGTGGACATCCGGGGCAGCCATGAGCCGTACGAGGTCGTGGCGCTGCCTTTCTACAAGCGCCAGAAGTGACACTGGGCCTCATGCGCCAGAAATGACCCTGGCCCTCGAGCGCCCGACGACTGCGCCCCGCGAGCACCGAACCGACCTGCCGCAAATGACCCCGGGCACATCCGCCCAGCTCATCAACACTCCCCCGTTCATCAGCACTCCCCCGCGTACAGGAGAATTCAGGCCATGAGCAACCCCCAGCAGCTGCGCTACAGCAAGGAGCACGAGTGGCTGTCGGTCGCCGAGGACGGCGTCTCGACGGTCGGCATCACCGAGTTCGCGGCCAACGCGCTCGGCGATGTCGTCTACGCCCAGCTTCCGGAGGTCGGTGACACGGTGACCGCGGGCGAGTCCTGCGGCGAGCTGGAGTCGACCAAGTCGGTGAGCGACCTGTACGCGCCGGTCACCGGCGAGATCGTCGAGGCCAACCAGGACGTCGTGGACGACCCGTCGCTGGTCAACTCCGCGCCCTTCGAGGGCGGCTGGCTGTTCAAGGTACGCGTGACGGACGAGCCGGCCGACCTGCTCTCCGCCGACGAGTACACCGCTTTCACCGCCGGCTGAGGAGTCCCCGCATGTCGCTTCTGAACACGCCCCTGCACGAACTGGACCCGGACGTCGCCGCCGCCGTCGACGCCGAGCTGCACCGCCAGCAGTCCACCCTGGAGATGATCGCCTCGGAGAACTTCGCTCCGGTCGCGGTCATGGAGGTCCAGGGCTCGGTCCTGACCAACAAGTACGCCGAGGGCTACCCCGGACGCCGCTACTACGGTGGCTGCGAGCACGTCGACGTGGTCGAGCAGATCGCCATCGACCGCGTCAAGGAGCTCTTCGGCGCCGAACACGCCAACGTGCAGCCCCACTCGGGCGCCCAGGCCAACGCCGCCGCGATGTTCGCGCTGCTCAAGCCGGGCGACACGATCATGGGTCTGAACCTCGCGCACGGCGGGCACCTGACCCACGGCATGAAGATCAACTTCTCCGGCAAGCTCTACAACGTGGTCGCGTACCACGTCGACGACGCCACCGGCCAGGTCGACATGGCCGAGGTCGAGAAGCTGGCCAAGGAGTCCAAGCCGAAGCTGATCGTGGCCGGCTGGTCGGCGTACCCGCGTCAGCTGGACTTCGCCGCGTTCCGCCGGATCGCGGACGAGGTCGGCGCGTACCTCATGGTCGACATGGCGCACTTCGCCGGTCTGGTGGCGGCGGGCCTGCACCCGAACCCGGTGCCGCACGCCCACGTCGTGACCACGACCACCCACAAGACGCTGGGCGGCCCGCGCGGTGGTGTGATCCTTTCCGTTCAGGACCTCGCCAAGAAGATCAACTCCGCGGTCTTCCCCGGTCAGCAGGGCGGTCCCCTCGAGCACGTGATCGCCGCCAAGGCCGTCTCCTTCAAGGTCGCCGCCTCGGACGACTTCAAGGAGCGCCAGCAGCGCACGCTGGACGGCGCGCGGATCCTGGCCGAGCGCCTGGTGCAGGCCGATGTCACCGAGCACGGCGTCTCGGTCCTCTCCGGCGGCACCGACGTGCACCTGGTCCTGGTCGACCTGCGCAACTCCGAGCTGGACGGTCAGCAGGCCGAGGACCGCCTCCACGAGGTCGGCATCACGGTCAACCGCAACGCCATCCCGAACGACCCGCGCCCGCCGATGGTGACGTCCGGTCTGCGCATCGGTACGCCGGCCCTGGCGACCCGCGGCTTCCAGACCGAGGACTTCACCGAGGTCGCCGACATCATCGCCGAGGCCCTCAAGGCGCCCGCTCCCTTCGGGGAGGCCGACGCGGAGGCCCTCAAGGCCCGGGTGTCCGCTCTGGCCGACAAGCACCCGCTGTACCCCGGCCTGAAGTAATTCGTACGGAACGTACGATTCTTCAGGGCGCCGCGCACACTGGATGGTGCGCGGCGCCCTACCCCCTGCACCACCCCCGCTTTGAGGAGTTCCCGTGGCCATCTCGGTCTTCGACCTGTTCTCGATCGGCATCGGCCCGTCCAGCTCCCACACGGTGGGCCCGATGCGCGCGGCACGCATGTTCGCGCGGCGACTGCGCAAGGAAGAGCTGCTGGAGCCGGTCGCGTCGATACGCGCCGAGCTGTACGGCTCCCTGGGCGCGACCGGCCACGGCCACGGCACCCCTAAGGCGGTGCTGCTCGGCCTGGAGGGCGCCTCGCCGCGGACGGTGGACGTGGAGGGGGCCGACGACCGGGTCGAGGCGATCAAGTCGTCAGGGCGCCTGAGCCTGCTCGGCGAGCACGAGATTTCCTTCTCCTTCGACGACGACCTGGTCCTGCACCGCCGCAAGGCCCTGCCGTACCACGCGAACGGCATGACGATCTTCGCCTACGACGCCTCCGGCGAACTCGTGCTGGAGAAGACGTACTACTCCGTGGGCGGCGGCTTCGTCGTCGACGGGGACGCGGTCGGCGAGGACCGCATCAAGCTGGACGACACGGTGCTGAAGTACCCCTTCCGCACCGGCGACGAGCTGCTGCGGCTGACCCGGGAGACGGGCCTGTCGATCTCCGCCCTGATGCTGGAGAACGAGCGGGCCTGGCGCACCGAGGAGGAGATCCGCGAAGGACTCCTCGGCATCTGGCGCGTGATGCAGGCGTGCGTGTCGCGCGGCATGTCCCGCGAGGGCATCCTGCCGGGCGGCCTCAAGGTCCGCCGCCGCGCCGCCATCTCGGCCCGCCAACTGCGCGCCGAGGGCGACCCGCTGGCCCACGCGATGGAGTGGATCACGCTCTACGCGATGGCGGTCAACGAGGAGAACGCGGCGGGCGGGCGGGTCGTGACGGCCCCGACGAACGGTGCCGCAGGCATCATCCCGGCGGTCCTGCACTACTACATCAACTTCGTGCCCGGCGCCGACGAGGACGGGGTGGTGAGGTTCTTGCTGGCCGCGGGCGCGATCGGCATGCTCTTCAAGGAGAACGCCTCCATCTCCGGCGCCGAGGTCGGCTGCCAGGGCGAGGTCGGCTCCGCCTGCTCGATGGCCGCGGGCGCCTTCGCCGAGGTCCTCGGCGGCAGCCCCGAACAGGTCGAGAACGCCGCCGAGATCGGCATGGAGCACAATCTCGGCCTCACCTGCGACCCGGTCGGCGGCCTCGTGCAGATCCCCTGCATCGAGCGCAACGGCATGGCGGCCGTGAAGGCCGTCACCGCCGCCAAGATGGCCATGCGCGGCGACGGCTCCCACAAGGTCTCCCTCGACAAGGTCATCAAGACCATGAAGGACACCGGCGCGGACATGAGCGTCAAGTACAAGGAGACGGCTCGGGGTGGGCTCGCGGTGAACATCATCGAGTGCTGAGGGGGCGGGGCCCGGCCTGCGCGTTCGGTTCTTTCAGCACTGTCGGGGTCTTCCCTGCTTACGCGGCGGAAGGTCCCCGGAATGTCCCTGGGGCAGGCGTGAGAGCCCCCGAAAAGTCCCCGGGAAATCCCACGGGATGGGCGTCTGGCCTGGGGGTTGGTGGGCCCTGCTCTCCCCCCGCGATCTGGCGTCCTTGGTCGCGGAGGGAGAGATGGACGAACCGTCCCGGGGGGTCTACCGGCGGGCAGACGCACCGGAGACCGCGCACGCAGATCTGCTGGCCGTGTGCGCGCGGGCTCCACGCGCCGTCGTGTGCGCTGAGTCCGCCCTGGCCCTGCACGAGCTGATCGACGACATCCCCTCAGCAGTACACATCGCCGTGCCGCGCGGTTCACAACGCCCACGATTTCCTACCTGCCGACCGTGGTGGCGCAGTACGCCTCGAAGACCTTCGCCCTCGGCGTCGAACGGTTCGAAGCAGCCCCGGGAGAGACCGTCCCCGCGTACAACGCAGCCCGCAGTGTTGTCGACGCGATGCGCCACCGCAGCCGCATCGGCGAGACCCTCACCCTCTCCGCACTCGGCCGCTACCTGCGCCAGAGCGGACGCGGCGCGGTCACCGAACTCCCGCACATCGCACGCGAGTTGGACGCTCTCTCGAACGCGTCAGCGAAGCTCGCGCCAACGAAAGCACGGCCCATTGCCTTGTCGTCCTCACTCCATGCAGTTACCTTCGTTGGCAGGGCGGGACGGCATGGGGGAAGCGTCGCGCCACAGGGGACGGCGCGACTACGCTGTGGATCGCTGCCGACACGGGGGGCAGTCCGTATGACAAGTCGGGTAACTCGCGGCCCGATGTCGATGTCCAGTGCCCGCATCCGGTTTGTCGTGGTGGACGATCACAACCTGTTCCGCACCGGTCTCGTGTCCCTCCTCACGTCGGTTCCGACTTTCGTGGTCGAGGCCGAGGGCTCGACCGGCGCCGAGGCGGTCGTCCTGTGCAGGCTGCTCCGTCCGGACGTCCTGATCATCGACATCGAGATGCCCGGTTCCGATCCGCACGAAGTGTTGATCGACATCCTCAAGGACAGCCCGGACACCAAAGTGATCATCCTGAGCATGCACGACGACGGCGCGCAGATCCGCGAACTGTTAGCCGTTGGAGTGTCCGGCTTCCTGCACAAGTCAATCGACTACCCGGCGCTCAGAACGGCGATCGACTCCGTGCTGATGAACTCGGATCAGCTCGTCATCCACCTCCCCCAGAAGTCTCTGCTCGCCGATGACCGGGCCGAGGCCAAGCCGTCCGGTCTGATCTCGGCCCGCGAGCTCGAAGTGCTCTCCATGCTCGCCAAGGGCATGAGCAACGCCGAGCTCGCCCGACGGCTGTTCATCAGCGTGAGCACGGTCAAGCGCCATCTCACCAACATCTACCGCAAGCTCGGCGCGGTCTCCCGAGTCGACGCACTGCGGCGGGCCGAGGCAGCGGGCATGTTGCCCGCACGCCACCCCGACGAGCGATCTCCTACTTCAGGCTCGCCGCTACCTCCGTGGCAAGGTCGCTCACGTCCGCCTGACCGGTGGCGTGAGACGTCATAAGACGGGTCACTCCGGCCGGCAGGAGGTGAAAGGTCCAGCTCTTGCGCAGCGTGTTCGTCGCGGCAGGTGGTAGCTCGACGAAGACCGCGTTGGACTGCACAGGCTGGGTCAACCGCAGTCCGGGCAGTTTTTCCAGGTCCGCCGCGAGGCGGGTGGTCATGCTGTTCGCGTGCCGCGCATTGTCCAGCCAGAGCTCACCGTCGAGCAGCGCGCTGATCTGCACGGCGAGGAACCGCATCTTGGACGCCAACTGCCCCTGCTGTCTGCGCAGGTAGGGCGCCCGCTCAGCGAGGTCGGAAGTCATGAGGAGCAGCGCGTCGGCGCCGAGCGCCCCGTTCTTGGTGAAGCCGAAGCTCAACGCATCGGCGAAGCGAGCGATGTCTGCCACCTTGCAGCCCAGATGGGCCACGGCGTTGGCGAGCCGTGCCCCGTCCAGGTAGATGCGGAGCCCCTTCCGGTCGCAGAGTTCGCGCAGCGCCGCGAGCTCCCGCAGTGTGTAACAGGTTCCCAGTTCAGTGGCCTGTGTGATCGCCACAGTTGAAGGACGCGGCGTCCGTACGTCCGTGCACCGCTCCAGCACGGCCTCGATCGCCGCCGGGGTGAGCTTGCCGTCCGGTGCCGGGGCGAGCAAGAGCTTCCTGCCCAACATCGCCTCGACCGCCCCGCATTCGTCCACCGCGAAGTGAGCGTTGTCGGCACATATGATCGCATCACCCGGACCGAGCAGGACGGACAGGCCGAGAACATTCGCGGCCGTGCCGTTGAAGACCAGCAGCGGAACCGCCGCCGGCCCGGCCAGGTCGCGGAGGCTCGCCTCGGCAGCCGCCGTCCAGCGGTCGCCTCCATAAGCTGGAGCCGACCCGCGGCCGGCCGCCATGATCGCGGCCAGTACGGCGGGATGCGCCTCCGCGTGATTGTCGCTCGCGAAATCCTCGCGTGTGACACCGGTCGGTCCGTTCATGGTGACAAATTTTCCGGCACCCCGAAACCACCGGCAACCTCTCCGTGGCTCGGATCGCTACGCCTTCCAGCTCACCTTCGATACGACCAGGCGTACCACCTGGCCAGGAAAGGTGGTATCTCCACCGCTACTACCTCCTCACCACCAGAAGGCGAACTTAACCTCGGGACCGGCTATGGCGATCCGCGGGGGCAGCCCGCGAGAGGAGTGAGAGAGATGAGCGTCACGACGATGCTTGCGAACTTGCCGGAAACTCCACCCGCGTACCTGTCGGTGTGTTTCTTCGGGCGGTTCGCGACCTCGGTGGGCGGCATGCCGGTCGAGCGTTGGAGGGCCGGGAAGTCACGCAGCTTCTTTCAGTACCTCATGCTGCACCGGAACCGGGTGATGACCCGTAACCAGCTGCGGGATGCGCTCTGGCCGGAGGCCGAGTGGCGCGCCTCCTCCAGTTCGCTGAAGGTCGCTTGTTGCGGAGCTCGCAGCACGCTCGGCGCCAGCAAGCAGTCGGAAGGCGCCGGGTCGCCCATCCGGCTGCTGCATCGGGATGGCGGCTACCTGCTCGACGCCGACGACGCCTGGTGCGACATCGAGGAATTCCGGGAACGGATCCACGACGGCATGCAGCACCGCTCCCACGGCCGCTCGGATCAAGCCGCAGAGAGCCTGACAAGAGCGATAGCGCTTTACCACGGTGACTTCCTGGCAGGTCAGGATGAGGACTGGACCGCCGAGGCGCGAGAGTACTACCGGTCCTTGGCGTTAGGCGCCCTCGACGTCCTGCGCTGCACCGCGGTGGAGCGCGGCGACGCGGACGCGGTCTTCGCGCTCGGTCAGCGCACGCTACAGATCGACGCGCTGCACGAGCCCACCTACCAGGACCTGATCAGGGTCGCGGGCCTGCTCGGCCAGCCGGAGCAGGCGATGCGCTGGTACCAGCTGTGCGAGCGACGGCTGCAACGTCTCATCGGCGTCGAACCGTCCGCCGACACCAGGCAGGCCCTGCACCAGGTCCTGAACGGACGCGGCCGGCCGCTCGCCCTCTAGTCCACGCGTCCGCAAACCGGTGAAGGAAGGACTCGGGCATGACCACGACCCCTTCGACAGCCACGCCTCCAGTCGTCATCTCCCGCCTGCTCGACCATGTGGCCGACCACGCCGCCGAGCGTCCCGACGAGCCCGCGGTCATCACGGCCGACGGCAGCCTCACCTGGGCCGGGCTCGCCGTGTCCGTGGGCACGGCGACCCGTACGTTAGGCGCCTACGGGATCGGACGCGGCACCGCGGTAGCGCTCGCCACCGGCCGTGACCGGCACGCCGTCACCGCTCTTCTCTCCGTCTGGGCTCTCGGTGCGACCGCGGTGCTCCTCGACGAGCGGCATCCAGCAGCACACCTCAGCAGTGTCATCGCCAACTCCGGTGCCGAGTGGATCATCGCGGCCGAGCTGACGCCGGAGGTGCTCGGCAACGGCGTTCCGGTTCTGACGACCTCAGACCTACTCGAGGAGCCCGGCGGAGTCGCCGGCGCCGTCACGGCGGAACCGGTCTCCCCTGAGGACGTCGCCTACGTGATCCACACATCCGGCAGCAGCGGCCGGCCGAAGGGGGTCGACGTCTCGTTCACGAACCTGGAGGCGTTCGTCGGCGCGATCGAGACCCTCGGGATGCCACGCGGCGGCAACGGCATCAACGCGGTGTCGCCCGCGTTCGACGGCTGGCTGTGGTGCACCCTCCTGTACTTGGTGTTCGGAAACGCGCTCGGCATCGTGGACCTCGCGCGATCGGCGGCCGACGGACCCGCCGCCGCGATTGCCGCCCTCGCCCCTCAAGTGGTGTGTCTGACGCCGTCGTTGCTGGCCGCCTGCGAAGGAGGCGTGGACAGCGCGGAGGCGATCGTGGTGGCCGGCGAGCCGTGCCCGCCGGACCTGGCGAAGCGGCACGGGACCGGTCGCCGGCTGCTCAACGTATACGGGCCGACCGAGGCCACCATCGCGGCCACCTGGGCGGACAGCGCCCGCGGCGACGACCTGGCCACGATCGGCACCTCGATCCCCGGTTACGCCGTCCACGTGCTCGGCCCCGAGGGCCGCCCGATACCCGACGGTGAGCAGGGTGAGCTGTACATCGGCGGGCCCGGAGTCGCCCTCGGCTACCGGAACGAGCCAGAGCTGACGGCACGCCATTTCGTGACCGATCCCCTGCGCGGCCGCATCTACGGCACCGGGGACCTCGTCCGGCGGCGGACCGACGGCCAGCTGGAGTTCCGCGGCCGGGTCGACACACAGGTCAAGGTACGCGGGTTCCGCGTGGAGCTCACCGAGATAGAGCGTCGGGCCGTCGGCCCCGGTGTGGCACAGGCCGTCGCCTACCTGCTTCCGGGACGCCGGACCATCGGCCTGGCCGTGGTGCCCGCCAACGGCTACCCGGGGGACGGGGAACTGCGGGACCTCCTCGCCGCAACGCTCCCCGCGCACCAGGTGCCAAGCGGGATCCGGCGTCTGGAGACGCTGCCGCTGACCCCCAACGGCAAGACCGATCGGGCCGCGCTCGCCGCGGCGCACGCGGCCGCCGACGGCGCGGGGCACCACCCGCCGGAGGCTACGGACCCGTTGCTGAGCACCGTCATGAAGGTCTGGAACACGGTCCTGGAGCATCCGGTGACCGACGTGGACGCCGACTTCTTCGCCTCGGGCGGGCACTCCCTGCTGGCCGCCGGGATGATCACCGCGCTGCGTCAGGAGACCGGGGTGTCCCTGTCGATGCGCGAACTGCTGAGCAACCCCACCATCCGAGCCTGCGCGGATGTCGTCCGCGCCCGGCTGGGAGAACCCACGGCGGCGTCATGACCTACCTTCGCAGTTGGCCGAACGGCGCGTCGGCGGCCGTCCCGGTCCTGCTCTGCCTGCCGCAGGCCGGCGCCGGCTCGTTCCAGTTCCAGGACTGGCAGGTCCGGCTCGGCTCGAGCGCCACGGTGTGCGCCGTGCAGCTGCCCGGCCGGGAGGACCGGTGGGGCGAGCCGGCACCGTCCAGCATCGCCGAGGTGGTCGGTGCCGTGGTGGCGGAACTGGCGGACGCCGGGCTCCTCGACCGACCGCTGGTCGTCTTCGGGGACAGCCTCGGCGGACTGATCGCATACGAGTTGGCCCGTGCGGTCGGCCCGTCCGCACTCGTGGTGTGCGTCTGCCGGGCGCCGGTCCACTGGGCACGGCAGGGCGGGCTCCGCGACGACGACGTCGAACGGCTGGCCTCCGCAAGCGTCGACGGTTCGACCCTGCCACCGGAGCTCGTCACCGAACTGCGCGACATCGCCGCCGAGGTGCTGCGCCGCGACGCGGCGTTGTCGACGACCTTCCGGGACGCGCCGGGCGCTCAGCCGCTGCGCTGTCCTGTGTACGCGTGGGGCGCCGTTGCCGACGAGACAGTCACCCCCGCACAGCTGGACGACTGGCGCGATGTCACCACCGGGCCGCTGCACCGCCACGACTTCATCGGCGGGCACCGGGTCAGCCGCGAGGATCCGGTCGCGTTGCTCGGACGGCTCTCCCAAGTTCTGGCCGACATCGCCGAGGAGGAACCGTCGTGATCCCGCAGGCACCGCCAGTGATCGACCTGATCGATCCCGGCCCCTTCGAACGCAACGACTTCTGGGACGCCCTCGCCTGGCTGCGCGCCAACTCGCCGGTGTACCGGCATCCGGGCGACCCCGCGCCGTTCTGGGTGCTCACCAGGCACCGTGACATCGCCGCCGTGTACGGGGACTCCACACATTTCGGTTCCCGCTTCGGGATGCGGATCGGCAGCGACGCGGCCGCCGTGGCGGCGGTCGCCCAGCGGATGCTGATCGTCTCCGATCCGCCGCAGCACACCGCGGTCAAACGGACGCTGATGGAGTGGTTCGGGCCCTCCCGCATGCCCCGGGTCGACGGGCTTGTGCGGCAGGTGGTGGACGAGCTGATCACCGAAGACATCCTCGACCGGCCGCTGGATTTTATCGAGGTGGCCAAGCGGCTGCCGAACCACGTGGTGTGCGCCTTGATGGATCTCCCCCGGGCAGACTGGGACTGGATCGGCGCGGTCACCACCGAGGCGTTCGACGACACGTCAGGCAAACACGCCAATGGCGAGATCTTTCTGTACTTCGCCGATCTGCTCGCGGCGCGGCGGGCGCAGCCGGGTGACGACTTCGTCAGCTGGGTCGCGACCCAGGGCAGGGTGGACGCCGACGGCGGTCGCCCGCTGACCGACGAGGAGATCATCTTCAACTGTAACGGGGTGCTCTCCGGCGCCAATGAGACCACCCGCTATGTCACGGCCGGAGGACTGCTCGCCTTCGCGCAGTTCCCCGAGCAGTGGGAGCGGCTGCGCGCTCTCGGCGCCGCCGGGGTGGCCGCCGCCGTCGAGGAGGCGTTGCGCTGGACCTCACCGGGCGTGCACGCGATGCGCACCGTCCTGCGCCCGACGGAGATAGCCGGGCAGCGGCTGCGGCCCGGCGAACGGATCACGCTCTGGAACGCGTCCGCCAACCGGGACGAGGAGGTCTTCGACGAGCCGGACCGGTTCCTCGTCGACCGGAGTCCCAATCGGCACCTGGCGTTCGGCCACGGCAGACACCTTTGTCTGGGCGCGCGCATGGCGCGCTGCGAACTCAACGCATTGTTCGGCCGGCTGGCCGAGCGCGTCGCAAGTGTGGAACTCACCGGCACGCCTTCGTTCACGCCGTCCAACTTCACCTGGGGAGTCAGCGCCCTCCCGCTCCGGCTCCACGGGCGTGCGTAACCAGCAAGTAATTGCTGCCGCCGACGATGCGGCGAAGACAACCATCTGATGGAGGTCACCATGGGGGAGCCCATTCGCAACATCGTCATCATCGGCGGCGGCACCGCCGGTTGGATGGCCGCGTCCTACCTCGGAAAGGCGCTGTCCGGCCAGGCCGCCATCAGCGTCGTCGAGGCACCGGCGATTCCGCGAATCGGCGTCGGTGAGGCGACCGTGCCCAACCTCCAGCGGGTCTTCTTCGACTACCTCGGCCTGCCGGAAGAGGAGTGGATGAGCAAGTGCAACGCCGGTTTCAAGATGGCCGTCAAGTTCATCAACTGGCGTACGCCGGGTCCGGGTGAACCGACCAGCCGGCACGACGGCACCTGGTCAGACCACTTCTACCATCCGTTCGGCCTGCTGCCCTCCCCCGACGGTGT
The DNA here is from genome assembly GCF_040651675.1 of Streptomyces sp. NPDC048415. NCBI lineage: Bacteria > Bacillati > Actinomycetota > Actinomycetes > Kitasatosporales > Streptomycetaceae > Streptomyces > Streptomyces sp. NPDC048415. The sequence continues at coordinate 42,989 of NZ_JBEZKJ010000036.1, forward strand.
GCCGCTGTCGCACTACTGGACGCGAAAGCACCTGGCCAACACGACCAGCGAGCCGTTCGACTACGCGAGCTTCGTCGAACCGCCGTTGATGGACGCGAAGCGCTCACCCCGGTTCCTCGACGGCACCCGCTGCACGAACTACGCCTGGCACTTCGACGCCGCCCTCGTGGCCGAGTTCCTCCGCGACTTCGCCACTGCCAAGCATGGCGTGCTGCACATCGAGGGCACCGTCTCGAACGTCCGGGTCGACCCGCGCGGCTCCATCGAGTCGGTCACGCTGGAATCGGGCCAGGTCGTCGAGGGCGACCTCTTCGTCGACTGCAGTGGCCTGCGTGGCCTGCTGATCAACAAGACACTCGGCGAGCCCTTCATCGACATGAACGACCACTTGCTGAACAACAGCGCGGTCGCTACCCAGGTCCCGCACGACGACGAGGCGAACGGGATCGAGCCCTTCACCTCATCGATCGCGATGCCCGCCGGGTGGACTTGGAAGATTCCGATGCTGGGCCGGTTCGGCACCGGCTACGTGTACTGCGACACGTTCGCGAGCAAGGACGAGGCCACCCGCGATCTGTGCCGGCTGTGGGGGCTGGACCCCGAGAAGGTCCCGCTCAACCACATCAAGTTCCGGGTCGGCCGCAACCGCCGCGCCTGGGTGGGCAACTGCGTCAGCATCGGACTGTCCTCGTGCTTCGTCGAGCCCTTGGAGTCGACCGGCATCTACTTCATCACCGCCTCGCTGTACCAGTTGGTCAAGCACTTTCCGGAACGCAACGTCGACCCGGTACTGCGCGACCGGTTCAACCGCGAGATCGTCGACATGTTCGACGACACCCGGGACTTCTTGCAGGCGCACTACTCACTGTCCCCGCGCACCGACACGCCGTTCTGGCAGGCCACCAAGGACCTCACCCTGGCCGACCAGATCAAGGAGAAGATCGAGATGTTCCGCTCCGGAGTCCCGATCAACCCTCCGGCGACCGACGAGCGCACCTACTACGGCAACTTCGAGGCGGAGTTCCGCAACTTCTGGACGAACGGGAGCTACTACTCGGTTTTCGCAGGGCTCGGCGTCCGGCCACGAACTGCACTGCCGATCCTCTCCTACCGGCCCGACTCGGTGGCCTCAGCCGAACAGGCCTTTGCCGACGTGAAAGCGCGCCAGCGCCGACTGGTCTCCGATCTGCCCTCGACCTACGAGTATCTGCGGCAGCTGCACCGGGACGAATCGCCGCAGCCCACCGCCGCATGGGCGCCGCGGCGGACAGCGTGACCAACACCTCGGCAACCTCCGTCACGGCGGAGCAGGCGTTCCGCCGGGTCATGGGATCGCTCGTGACCGGAGTCACCGTGGTCACCGCGCCGGCGACCGACGGTCCCCGGGGTATGACCTGTTCTTCGCTGACCAGCGTATGTCTCGAACCGGCGACGCTGGCGGTGTGCCTGCGCACCGCCAGTTCGACGCGTACCGCCGCCCTCCGGCACGGGATGTTCGCGGTGAACCTGCTGCACGGCGGGGCCGAACGCACGGCCCGGGTGTTCTCAACCGACGTCCCCGACCGGTTCGCCCTGGTCGACTGGCGCATGTCGGGGACGGGGCTGCCGTTGCTCACCGAGGACGCCTGCGCGTACGCGCTGTGCGATGTCGTCCACACGGTCGAAATCGGCGACCACACGATGATTTTCGGCACGGTCACCGACTCCTGCGTGCTGCCCGGGACGCCACTCGTCTACGCGCGCCGGTCATACCGCTCCTGGGACGCCCTTCCCCCTACTCAAGACCGCCAGGAAGGCGACCAATGATGCCCACCCCTGCCGTAGAACCGCCGCCGGCGCTGCTCGCGGACCGGCCGGCCGCCCCCGGCGACCTTCGTGAGCCGCACCGCCCCTGGCACGTCGCACCGGCCGGCAGCAGTCTCGGCCGCGACCACCGGTGGTGGTCCGGAGTGTGGGTCGCCCTCCTCGCCCGTTACAACGGTCACGACCGGGTGTGGCTGGCCGGCACGAGCGGCTGGTACGAGGTGCCGGTGGCTCAGGAGACGCTGGTCGGCAACCTGATCTCCGCCACGGTGGAGGTGCTCGACGGGCCGTCGTTCCAGCCGTCCCGCCAGCCGTCCGCCCCGGTGGCGGTGACCGCGGGTGAGCCCGGGGAGCATCGCGGCGTCGGCGACATCGCGGTCGAGCTGGCGGACGGCGTCGTCAGCGTGGCCGGTGACGCGCGGCTGTGGGAGCCGGCGACGCTGCAACGGCTGGCCGGTCAGCTGCGGCTGCTCGGCGAACAGGCGGCGGCCGCCCCGAGCACGCCGTTGACGACAGTCGACCTGCTGACCGCTGAGGACCAGCGGCTCATCACCGAGGGGTGGAACCGCACCGCCGCCGACTGGCCGTCGACCGGATACCTCGACCTGGTCGCGGCGCAGGTGCGCGCCCGCCCGAACGCTCCGGCGGTGGAGCACGGCGACCTCATCATCTCCTTCGCCGAGCTGGACCGGCGCAGTGACCAGATCGCCGCCGAGCTGCGGCGGGTCGGGGTCGCGGCCGGGGACCGCGTCGGGTTGTTCTGCCCGCGCGGCGCCGACTACGTGCTTGCCGTCTTCGGCATCCTGAAGGCCGGCGCGGCGATCGTCCCGTTCGACCCGGTCAACCCTGACGCGCGGATCTCGTTCATGCTCCGCGACAGCGCGGCCACGGCGGTCTTGACCAGCGACGATCTGGGCGACCGGCTCCCGGACGGCCCGCCGGTCCTCGACATCGCGGCCACCGCGGCCGCACCCGGTGAGCCCCCGGCCGCCACCGTGGATCCGGACCCCATCAGTCACCTCATCTACACCTCGGGATCGACAGGGGAACCGAAGGCGGTCCTCGAACGCCTGCACGCGATAGAGAACCTGGTGCACTGGACCGGCCGCGCCTACGGGGTACGGCCCGGCGATCGAGCCTCCTGGCTGTCCGCGCCCGGGTTCGGGGTCCAGATCATGGAGTGGATGCCTTACCTCGCGCTCGGCGCCACGGTATGTGTCCCTGCGGCGCGGCACGCGCTGTCCCCGGCGCAGCTGCGGGACTGGCTGGTCGCGGAGAAGGTCACCCATACCATGCTCGTGGCCGCCCTCGCGGAACCGGCCTGGGCACTCGACTGGCCCGCGGACGCCGCGCTGCGCATCTTGGTCACCACCGCGGAGCGGGTGCACAGCTGGCCGCCCGTGGACACCCCGTTCCGCGTCGTCATGACCTACGGCACCACCGAAAGCACCAACGCGCTGACCTGCCTGGACCTGGGCGCCGGTATCGACCTGACCAGTCAGGCGACCTCGTCGCACATCAAGGCGGCGCATCCGGTGCCCGCGGGACGGCCGATCGCCAACGTCCGCGCCTACGTACTCGACGAGCTCGACCGTCCGGTGCCACCGGGGCTGACCGGCCGGCTGCTGATCGGTGGGGCCGGGCTGTCCGCCGGATACCACAACCGGCCTGAGCTGACTGCGAAGCTGTTCCGCCCCGACCCGGTGACCGGGACCGGGCTCGCCTACGACACCGGCGATCTCGCCCGGTACCGGGCGGACGGCGCGATCGAGATCCTCGGCAGGGGCGACGCCCAGGTGAAGATCCGGGGCTTCCGGGTCGAGCTCGGCGAGGTGGAATCCGCCCTGATCGGCTGCTCCGAGGTGGCCGAGGCGGTGGTCACCACCGTCGAGACGGGTCAGGGTGGCCGACAGCTGGCTGCCTACGTCACCGCAGTGGACGGCGCCGACCTGGACGGCGCCGCGCTGAAAGCCAGGCTCAGTGATCGGTTGCCGTACTACATGGTGCCGTCGACGGTGACGCCGCTGCCGGAGATCCCTCGATTGCCGAACGGCAAGACGGACCTGCGTTCACTGCCCGCACCGGATCCGGCGGGGCAGAGTGATGACGACTTCGTCCCCGCCCGGACCGAGACCGAGGCCGCCATGGCCCGGCTGTGGACCGAGATCTTCGACGGTCGAACGATCTCGATGACCGACAACTTCTTCCATCTCGGCGGCCACTCGCTGCTGGCCTTCCGGCTCATCGACGAACTGCGCGGTCGGTTCGACGTCGAGCTGTCGATGACGGAGCTGTACGCGAACCCGACCGCGGCCGAGCTGTCCGCGGCCGTCGACGCAGGCCTGGCGGGCTCGGCCGCCTTCGCGGATCTGCCGCCGATCGAGCCGAACCCGGCCGCACGATTCGATCCGTTCCCGCTGAACGACGGACAGCAGGCGATGTGGATCGGCCGCGGCAGCATGGTCGAGCTCGGAAACGTCGGCTGCCACGGATACTTCGAGTGGGAGTCGGACGACCTCGACCTCGACGCGTTCGAGCAAGCCTGGCAGACGCTGGTCGAGCGCCACGACGCGTTGCGCACCATCGTGCTGGTCGACGGCACCCAGCGGGTGCTCGCGGAGGTTCCCGACTTCGTGATCAGGCACCACGACCTGCGGGAGGCAGCGGACCCCGAGCGGGAACTGCTGGCCGTGCGCGACCAGTTGTCGCACGCCATCCTCGACGCGGCCAAGTGGCCGCTGTTCGATCTGAGGCTGACCCTCCTGCCCGGCGGCAGGACCCGGATACACCTGGTGCTCGACTTCCTGGTCGCCGACGCCTGGAGCTACTTCCAGGTGATCGTTCCCGAGCTGAGTGAGCTGTACGCGGGCCGGGGCTCGACGCTCGAACCACTGCGGCTGACGTTCCGCGACTACGTGCTCGGCCTCGCGGCGAACCTCGAGGAGAGCGACGTCTACCAGCGCTCCCAGTGGTACTGGCTGGACCGGCTCGAATCGCTACCCGGCGCGCCACTGTTGCCCGAACGGCCGACGACCCAACCCGTACTGCAGGCCAAGATCGAACGGTACAGCGGCGTCCTCGGCGCCGAGGACTGGGCGACGATCGCCACCCTGGCCAGCGAGCACGGCGTCACCGGATCCGGCGTGCTCGCCGCCGCCTACGCCGAGGTGCTGCGGTCCTGGTCCGCCAAACCGTCGTTCTGCCTGAACTTCCCGCTGTTCAGTCGGCTGCCCTTGCATCCCCAGATCACCAAGGTGATCGGTCACACGACCACGACGCTGCTCCTGGAAGCCGCCGGGGCCGGACGGACGTTCGCAGACCGCGCTCAGACGCTGCAGCGGCGGCTCTGGTCCGATCTCGAGCACCGCCATTTCACCGGCATCCAGGTCCTGCGCGCATTGACCCGCTCGCGCGGAACGCTGGTGCCCGCGATGCCGGTGGTGATGACCAGCCTGGTCGGCTACCCGCCTGACCAACGGGACACCACGTTCGGCTCAGCGGTGTACGGGATCTCCCAGACCCCCCAAGTGAGCCTGGACTTCCAGGCCTTCGAGACCGACGACGGGGGCCTGCGGTTCAACTGGGACTACATCCAGGCCGTCTACCCCGACGGATTGATCGGCGAGATGTTCACCGCCTTCCTCGACCTGCTGGGTCGGCTCACTACGCGCGATGCCTGGCGCACCGACGACTTCCGCTACGGTGTCGCCCGGCATGCGGCCGACGCTGCCGACGCGGAGGTGGACGCCGGTGCGAAGCGCACCGGGACGGCATGGGAGCAGTACTGGGCATCGGTGGACTCCACCGGCCGCGGCGGAGACGTGTTGTGGGACGCCGACGACGCCGACGAGATGCGCTGGCTCCTCGACGCCACGGCGCGGCACCTGGATCCGGCGCTGCCGGTCGTCGACCTGGGCTGCGGCAACGGTCGGTACGCCAGGGCGCTCGCCACCCGGTTCCGCACCGTGGTCGGGGTCGACGTGTCACCCACTGCGATCGCCAGGGCCCGCGAAGAGGGCGCCGGGCTCGACAACTTGTCCTTCGACGTCCTCGACCCGGGTGACCTGGACACCGTCAAGGCGCTGGCGACACGGATCGGCCCGGCCAACGTCTTTGTGCGCGCGGTCCTGCACGTCCTCGGCGACGAGGAACGCGCCGCGATGGCCGCCGCCATGACCCTGCTCACCGATGGCCGAGCAGGTGTGCTCATGATCGAACCCGACTACGCGGCGAGCTCGTTCGGCTATCTCGGCCATGTGGGTGGCGCCCGCGGCCGAGCCGCACATCTGGTCCGGCCACTCGAAGCCGCAGGCGTACGGCACTCGACCCGCTTCGGCCCGACGGACCTGGACCACTACTTCCCCCGCGACCAATGGCGATGGCTGTCTACCGGCCCTGCGGAGATGCATGCCGTCGACCCCGAGTCCGACCAGAGCACGATCCGCGTCCCCGGCTTCTTTGCCGCCGTCCGCCCCATCGCCCCCGATCGATGACCAGGGTGCCGGGGTGCAGCGGTCCAGTTCAGTCAGCCCTGTGAATAGACACGAGCGACCCTGGCCGGATTGGATTGGCGACAGCGACGGCCGATCACTTCCCGAGGTGCTGTTCGCTGAGATCAGTGCGCGAATTCCTCAGCTTCGGTACGAAAGCAGGATGAACCCATGGTCTTCACCGGGATTCCGGACGAGGCGTTCGACTTCTTCCGAGAGCTTGGCCTGGACAACTCGACATCGTTCTGGCGACAGCACCGCGACAGATACGAGCGGGCAGTCCGCGAGCCGATGGCGAACCTGGTCGCAGAACTGTCCCCGGAGTTCGGCGCGCTTCGGATGCTGCGGCCCCAGCGGGACACTCGGGCGTCCAACGACAAGTCGCCGTACAAGACTTACCAGGGGGCGCTGGTGGATCTCGAACCAGGCCTCGGCTTCTGGCTCCACCTCGATGCCTCCGGCCTGCACGCCACCGGACGGTACTACTCACGCGCCCCTCAGGAGACGGCCGCGTACCGCTCGGTGGTGACCGAAAACCGAGGCGAAGAACTGGAGTTCCTCGTGAACGGCCTGGAGACGCTCGGATTCACCATTGGCGGGGTCACGCTGCAGACCAGGCCACGCGGGATCCCGGCCGACCACCCGCGCGTGGGGCTTCTACGTCACCGAACGCTGGACATCGGCCGCAGCTGCGACCGAGCCGCTGCCGGCCACCCGTCAGCGGTCCAGTGGGTGGCCAAGACCTGGCGCGAACTTCGCCCGACGCTGGACTGGATCTCGACCAATGTCTGCCCACGCGCCCGCGAGTTGCGCAGGTCAAGTACTTAGGGCCTGATCGAACCATGGATGATCCATCCAGGTTCGCGTCCCGTTCGAACGGTGCGGTGACGACGATCGTGGCCTGGGCGCCGGCTCCTCGGGCTGCCGGGCCCCCACTCAGGTCTCGTTGAGGCCGGCGGACGGGACCGCTTCGTCGGAGGCGGACGCCGGGCGGCGGGGCAGGGCGAGGAGAGTCAGCAGCGGGCTGGCCGTGGCCGTCGTGATCAGGGCCATCAGAACCAGGACGGTGAAGAGCCGGCCATGGATGATTCCGGCGCTCAGGCCGACATTGAGCGCGATGAGCTCGGTGAGCCCGCGGGTGTTGAGCAGCGCCGCGATGGTGGCCGACTCGCGCCTGTCCAGGCCGTTCAGCCGGCTCGCCAGATAGCCGGGCACCAGTTTGCCCGCGACCGAGATCAGCAGAATCAGGCAGAGCAGGAGCACACTGCTTCGACCGATCGCGCCGACGTTCAAGGAAAGCCCGGTCACCACGAAGAACAGCGGCAACAGCAGGCCGGCAGCTCCCTCCATCGCCCGCAGGACGTCGAGGTCGGGCACACCGTCGCGGCGCGGCATGAGCAGCCCGGCCAGGAATCCACCAAAGACCGCGTGCAGGCCCAGTTCGGAGGTGGCCCAGGCACAGCCCATCGCCAGGACGATCGCCATGGGCAGCTGATGGGTGAACATACTGCCGGGCCGGTGGATCCACCAGCGCAGCAGCGGACGGACAATCAGGCCACCGCCCAGCACGAGACCGGCGGTCAGCAGGACGGTCTGCCAAGCCGGCAGGCCGTGCGACTCACCCGGCATCGCCGCAGCGAGTGCGGTCCAGGCGGCCACGTCCATGACACCGGCGGCGGACAGCGCGATCACGCTGGCGCGAGTGCCGGCGATCCCGGACTCCCGGACGATGGCCGCCAGCACGGGTAACGCCGTGATCGACACGGCGACGGCCATGAACAGCACGAAGGAGCGCGAGTCGACGTCGTGTTCTCCCACCGAGGTGAAGGCGGACGGCATGAGGAGGACCGCGCCCGCGCCCAGGCCCATCGGGACGAGCAGGGCCGCGGCCGCCACCGACAGCGTCGTCCTGCTGCTCATGCGCAAGGACCCGAGGTTGAGCTCGTAGCCGACCACGAACATGAAGGTGACGATGGCAACCTGGGCGAGCACGCTCAGATACGGGAGGACCTCCTGCGGAAACAGCCTGCCGGTCAGATCCCCCGGGAGCCGGCCCAGCAGGGTCGGGCCGAGCGCCACCCCGGTCAGGATCTGCCCGATGACCACGGGCTGGCCGAAACGTGTGGCCAGCCCGCCGAGCAGCGATGAGACGAGCAGGATGATGGCGATGTCGCCCATCACTTGAGTGGTAACGGCTCCCACGCTCAAGAGCGGCCTCCCGAAGTGCACTCACGGCAATTGCGTTGCCAGATCTCCGAAGTGACTGCTGACAGGGCGGCCCGACGGCCCGCCCTGTTCGTGACCGCGGTCATCCGCGTACCCAGGGATGGGGTGCTCGGCGCAGATCCGGCGGACCTCGGCCCGGATCTTGGCGGCCACCGCCGGGTGCACGACACCGGCGGTGCGCAGTTCCTCGACCACGTCCGCGATCAGATCCGCGCACAGGGCGGCCGTCTCGGGCGGGACGGCCCGCGCAGCCAGCGTGTTGGTGCCGAGCCTGATCCCTCCGGTCACCCGCGGCGGCGTGTCGTCGCCGGGCACCCGGTTTCGGTTGACCAGGATCCCGCAGGCTTCCAGGGCCTCCTCGGCGTCGGCGCCGGTAACTCCGTAGGGTCGCAGGTCGACGAGGACCATGTGAGTGTCGGTGCCACCCGTGACCACCCGCAGGGCGCGGCGCTTCAGCTGATCTCCGATGGCGACGGCGTTGTCGAGCACCAGCTCCATCACGGCACGGAACGCGGGTTGGGCGGCCGCATGCAGAGCCCGCGCCTTGGCCGCCACGTTGCCGAGATCGGGCGTGCCCTGCACGAGCGGGAACACCGCGCGGTCGACCAGCTTCCGCAGCGGCACCCGACCGTCCGGTCCGGGCGCGTCTGCGTCCCGGCCGAGCAGGATCATGCCGCCTCGAGGCCCGTAGAGCTGCTTGTAGGTGCTTGTGGTGGTCAGATGCGCGTGGTCGATCGGGCTCGGGTGCAGCCCGGTGGCCACCAGACCGGAGATGTGCGAGATGTCGGCGATCAGATACGCGTCCACCGTGTCGGCGATCTCCCGGAACCGGGCGAAGTCGATCTCCCTGGGGTAGGCGCTGGCACCGGAGATGATGACCTTCGGCCGGTGCTCGGTAGCCAGCGCGGCGATCTGCTCGTAATCCAGCAGATCGTCGTCGCCCGTGCGATAGCAGACGGAGCGGAAGTAGCGTCCGGTGACCGAGGCAGCCGAGCCGTGCGACAGATGCCCGCCGCAATCCAGGTCGAGTCCGAGAATGGTGTCGCCCGGCTCCAACAGCCCCATGAGGACTGCGAGGTTGGCCGAGGATCCCGAGTGCGGCTGGACATTCGCGGCCCGAGCCTGGAAGAGCGCGCAGGCTCGGCTGATGGCGAGGCGCTCGACCTCGTCGGCGATCTCGGCGCCCGCGTGGTAGCGGCCGCCCGGATACCCCTCCATGGTCAGGTTGGCCAGCGACGAGCCCGCACAGGCCAGTACCGAGGGTGGCGCCACGCTGGAGGAGGCAACCAGCACCAGGGTGTCCTGCTGCCGGATGTGCTCGCGTGCGAGCAGGTCCGCCAGATCCGGGTCGTCCTCGGCGAGCGCGCTCGGGGGCCGCTCCGTGACGGCGGCCGACTCCTCATCCGGCTCCTCCAGGGTGTGCAGTAACTGTGCGACCCGCAGCGCCTGCGATCCGGCGGCCGGATCGGCGGCGATCACCGACGCAAGGTCGGAGATCACCGGATTGCCGAACACGGTGCGGATCGGCACGGGGGCACCGAGCAACTCCTGCAACCGGGCGGCCAGTCGGGTGCCGCTCAGCGAGTCGCCACCCAGCCGGAAGAAGTTGCCCGTCGTGGCGACCTCGGCAAGTCCGAGGATCTCCCCCACGCAGGCCGCGACGAGCTCCGCCAGCAACCCGGTATCGGTCTGCGGCTCAGGTTCGGCCGGCAGTTCGGGGGCAGCCGCAAGACTCGCGAGCGCCAGGCGGTCGACCTTGCCGTTGGCGGTGAGCGGCAGCTCGGGCAGAAACCTGATCGCCGCGGGCACCATGGCGGCGGGCAGTTCCTCGGACAGGTACGCCCGCAGCGCGTCCGCGCTCAAGCTCGCGCTCGTTTCCAGCACCACGAAGGCCTGCAGCCGGACCACGGCGGCGCTGCTGCGCGGCGCCGTCACGACCGCGGTCCGCACCCCGTCGACACGGTTCAGTACCGCCTCGATCTCGCCGAGCTCGATCCGCTGCCCGGCGATCTTGACCTGGAAGTCCTCCCGGCCGAGGATCTCGATGTCACCGTTCGGCAGCAGACGGCCGAAGTCCCCGGTCAGATAGGCGCGCTCGCCGGTCCCCGGAAGCGTGACGAACTTGGCCTGGGTGCGCTCAGGGTCGCCGAGGTAGCCGATGGCCAGGCCCAGCGGGCTCGCCACGGCCATCTCGCCGCGCGCCCACGTCGGGCGCGGCCGCAGGTCCCGGTCCACTATGTAGTACCGCTGATTGGCGATCGGTTTTCCGTAGGGGATGCTCGTCCATTCCGGATCGACCGCGCCGATCGGGTAGAAGAGCGACCAGCAGATGGTCTCGGTGGGACCGCCCGATCCGACGACCCGCAGCCCGGACGCCTGGGCGCGCGCCCGATCGGGCAGGTTCAGCGGAATCCAGTCACCGGACAGCACCGCGAGCCTGAGTGTGCCGAGCGGCCGGTCACTACGGGTCTCCGCCTCGCCGACCAGCAGTTCCATCAGCACCGGTACCGAGTTCCAGATCGTCACCCGCTCGTCCCGCACCAGATCGACCCAGACGTCTGGTTCGGCGCGCCGGAACGGCGGCGGGATGACGACCGCGGCCCCGCAGCCCAGCGGGCCGAAAACGTCGTAGATCGACGCGTCGAAGTGCAGCCCGGAGATCGCCAGGAGGCGGTCCGCCGAGGTGACTGCGAACCGCCGCTGCACGTCCCGCACCAGGTTTGCCACACCGCGGTGCCCGACCATGACGCCCTTCGGGTCCCCGGTGGATCCCGACGTGTAGATGACGTAAGCCGGGTCGTCCGGTCCCTGGACAGCGGTGAGCGGGGCGGTGGACGCGGTCTCGAAGTCGGTGTCGGCTCGCAGCACGGTCACCCCGGCCGGCAGGTCGAGCGAGTCCGCCAGGCGGGACTGGGTGAGGACGATGCTCACCTCGGCCGACTCCAGCAGCCGGGCGATCCGCCCCCGCGGTGTCTCCGCGTCGAGCGGCAGGTAGGCGCCGCCGGCGGCCAGGATGCCGTAGACGGCGGCGTACTGCTCCCAGCCCTTGTCCATCACCACGCCGACCAGTTCCCCGGGCCGTACGTCCTTCTCGCGCAGCCCGTTTCCGATGCGGTGCGCGTGGTCGGCCAGCTCGTCGTAGGTCAGCCGCCGATCGGGCGCCACGACGGCGTCCGCGTCGGGCGTCCGCCGCGCCTGGGCGAAGAACCGCTCCTGCAGAAGCACAGCGGGTACTGGCTCGGCGGTGTCGTTGGCCTCGTTCCAGACCGCCCGGTCACGCCTGCTGCGCATGTCGAGGTGCGGGGCATTCCAGACGCCGTGACCCGGCTCGTCCGCGAGCATCCGCCCGATCAGGTCCCGGAATGCCTCGAACGCGTCCGCGACGACGCCGGGCGCGAAAGCGCCGGACCGGTGGTCCCACACCAGCCGGAGCTCCCCGTCCTCCTCCCGGATCTGGAAGTCCAGCGACACCTGCGGGGTCTGCGTGATCGAGTGCACCTCCGCGCCGAACTCGGTGATCGATCGGGCGGGTGGCAGCCCGAGCAGGCTGGTCACCACGACCGGCATGGACGCGGCAGCGAGACCTCGGCGCCGGGCCAGCTCACGCAGCACATCTACGCCGTTCACGCTCGCGTGCCGGATGTCGGCGCGCAGCTGATCGGCCAGGCTGACGATCCGCTCGGCCACGGTCTGCCCCGCCGGGCGGACCTCGAGCAGGATCGCGTTGGTGTAGTCCCCGATCACGTCCTCGATGCCGGGCACGTCGAACCGTTGGAAGATCGGCACGTTGAGGGTGAATGCGGGGTCGGAGCTCCAGCCGCGGAGCACCTCGGCGAACGCGCCGACGAGCAGTTCGGTCTCGGTGAGGTGATACCCGAGGGCCCGTTGGCGCAACACCGCGAACTCCTCCGCGGGATAACGGACCGTGCACCGTTCGAACTGGCCCGGTCCCTCCCCGGTGTACCGCGCCGCAGGCAGGTCGGGCGCAGGCGGCAGACCATCGATGCGCTCCTGCCAGTAGCTCCAGTCAGCCCGCCACCGCGCTCCCCCGCGCACGTCCTCATCCAGCCACCGGGCGAAGTCCCGGAACGCGAGCAGCTGTGGTGCCAGCGCCGCGTCCGGGTCCTCGTACAGCGCGATCAGGTCGGGAAAGAGATTGAGGAACAGGCTGCTCGCGTCCATCAGCTGGAGGTCGATGCCGAGTTGCACCCGGACCCGGTCGGACAGCAGCACCACCCGGAGGTCGAACATCGGCCAGGTTTCGGGGTCGAGGATCCGATGGCCTCCTTCGGCGCGGCTCTCCTCCAGCCGCCGGGCCGCTTCCGGATCATCGCGCAGATCGTTGACCGTGATCGGTACCGGCCCCGGCCGCTCGAGCACGAACTGGGTGCCGTCCGGTCCTACCACGGTGCGCAACCCGGGATGGTGCTCGACCAGCCGCTCCCAGGCACGGCGATACCGGGTCAGGTCCAGTTCGTCCCGCTCCCACTCGAAGTAGCCGTAGCATCCGACATTGCCCAGCTCGACGGCGTCCGCCCGGCCGACCCACAGCGCCTGCTGGGTAGGAGTCAGAGGGAACGGTTCACCAGCGGCGCCCGGATCCGGCACCAGAGGCGGCAGCTCGACCGTCTCGCCGCCGGCCGCGGCGCTACCGTCTGGCGTGCGGATCGTGCTGTCCCCCGGGACAGTGATCGTCATCGCGACTCCTCGAACGTGACGGCGGACAACAAGGTCCGACTGTAGGAATCGCAGTTACCCCAGGGTTACGTCACCGGCGGATAACCAGCGCGGTCGATGCTGCGCCCATGGAGACTATGAGCGCCGCGATTCCTGCGGCGGCCCGTCGTTCACGCTCGGTCCAGTGGATCGACGGCGACTGGCGCGCCGCCCAGTGCGACCACGCCCTCCCGGTCGTCGATCCGGCGACCGGTCTCACCCTCGCGGAAGTGCCCGCCGGCGGCCAGGCCGATGTGGACGCCGCCGTCGCCTCCGCCGCCCGGGCATTCCCCGCCTGGTCGAGAACACCACTCATGGAACGCCTGCGGCACCTCGACCGGCTCACCGAACTGCTCGACCAGCACGCCGACACCGTGGCCGGCGTGCTGACCGCGGAGACCGGGATGCCGGTGACCCTGGCCCGGCACGCCCAGGTCTCCTTCGGCGTCGAGGCCCTCCGCTCGTGCACCGAAGCCGCCCGAGAGCATGTCTGGGAGCAGCGGATCGGCAACTCCCTGGTCCGCTCCGAGGCCGCCGGGACCGCCGGGTGCATCACACCGTGGAACGCGCCGGTGGCGTTGAATCTGCAGAAGATCCCAGCGGCGCTGGCGGCCGGCTGCACCGTGGTGCTGAAGCCCAGCGAACTGGCGCCGCTGAGCAGCTACCTGCTGGCCGAGCTGATCGCGCAGACCGACCTGCCGCCCGGTGTGTTCAACCTGGTGTGCGGAACCGGTCCGCAGGCCGGCGAGGCGCTGGCCGCCCACCAGGAGGTCGCCGTCGTCTCACTGACCGGCTCAATCCGCGCCGGACGCCGGGTCTCCGAGCTGGCCGCGCCCCGGGCCGCGCGGGTCAACCTGGAACTGGGCGGCAAGAGCGCCTCGATCGTGCTGCCCGACGCCGACCTTCGCGCCGCGGTGACCGCGACCGTGCAACAGGCGAACTTCAACACCGGCCAGGTCTGCTTTGCCTGGAGCCGTCTCCTGGTCCCGGCCGACCAGTACGACGAGGCCGTGGCGATCGCAGCCGAGACGGCCGGGGCCCTGCGAGTCGGCGACCCCTGGGACCCGGCCACCCAAGTCGGACCGCTGATCCACCACGACTCGGTCGAGCGGGTGCGCGGCATCCTGGACGACGCAATCGCCGACGGCGCGACCCTGGTCACCGGCGGTGAGGTCCCTCCCGAGGCCGCCGGCGGCAGCTACCTGACCCCCGCGGTGCTCGCCGACCTGCCGCCGCGGGCACGGGCGGTTGTCGAGGAGGTCTTCGGTCCGGTCGTCGTGGTGCTGCCGTACCGGGACGAGGACGACGCGGTCCGGCTCGCCAACGGCACCGACTACGGCCTGTCCGGCGCGGTGTGGTCCCGGACCGTCGAGCACGCCACCGTGATCGCCGCGCAGCTGCGCACCGGCCGGGTGGACGTCAACGGCGCCCCGTTCAACATGCGCGCGCCCTTCGGCGGATACAAGAGCTCGGGCAACGGTCGCGAACTCGGCGCCTGGGGTCTGGCCTCCTTCTGCGAGACCAAGGCGATCCAGCTGCCCCCCACCGAGGGGGGTGCGGCCGGACTCAGGCTCAGCTCCACGGCGGGCTGAGCGTGAGGCCGACCGGCCGTCAGCTCCCGGCCAGGAGCTCCGCCAATTCCTTGGGCCGCGACAGCATCGGCCAGTGACCGGTCGGCAGCCCGGTCATGGTCCACTCCGGACCAGCCAGCATCGAGAAGGCCGGGACGCCCGCCGCCACCATGGCCTGCACCTGCTCGATCGAGAAGGTGCAGGCGAGCAGGGTGCGGGGGGTGTCCGGGATCTCGGCGGGCCTGCGCGCGGGCCCCAGCACCATCGCGGCGGGCTGCGCCGACGCGCGCCGGCGCATCAGCGCCAGATCCCGCGCCGAGAGATCGGCCAGGGCGACCGGGTCCCGCAGTTGGTCGTCCTCGTCGAACGGCCGGGCCGGCAACAGCCACCCCTGCCCCTCCGTCTCGATCTGCCGCCGCTGCTCCGCCTGTACATCGGGGGGAAGGAACTCGATCTGCGCCATTCCGTCCGGAAACGGGGCCGTGTCAACGTAGACGATCCGTCGCAGCCGCTCCGGTACCCGGTCGGCGGCCGCAGTACCCGCGATCGTCGCGCCGCTGTGCAGGACCAGCACCACCTCGCTCAGGTCGCCGATCGCGTCGACGATGTCGGCGACATGGGTGGTGACGCTCACGTCGGGAGTCGCCTCACCGGCCCGCTCGCCCTGCCCGGTCAGCGACACCACCCTCACCTGGTGCCCGGCGTCGTCCAGCAGCCTGCCGACCTCCTCCCAGACCCACGGGCCGAAGAAGAACCCAGGAACCAGCACGTATGTCGACATCCACGATCTCCTTGCTCCGCCTGCTTTCTGACGCACCGAAGGTAGACTTGAATCAGGTCGAAATCGGTCCGGATAAGTCGGCGAGAGAAGAGCGGGTTGTGCCAAAGGAGCGACCCACGACGCGCGTCCTGGCGATGCTGGAGCTTCTGCAGGACCGGCCCGGCATCAGTGGCCGCGACCTGGCGCAGCGGCTCGGCGTGGACGAGCGGACCGTGCGCCGCTACGCCGCTCACCTCACCGATCTCGGCATTCCGGTCACCGCCGATCGCGGACGCTACGGCGGCTACTGGCTGCCGCCCACGTTCCGACTCCCACCGCTCACGCTCACCGACGGTGAGGCCGACGCGGTCGTCCTGGGGCTGCTGGCCGGCCATCCGTACGGTCTGCCCGGAAGCTCCACCGAGAGCGCCCTCGCCAAGATCAACCGGGTGCTGCCCGCCGCTGTCGCGGACCGGGCCGCCGCCCTCCGCGACACGCTCGCCTTCACCCTCCATCCGGAGCCCGTCACCGCGCCCGACCCTCGGATCGCCCTGGATCTCGCCGCCGCAGCACGCGATCGTCGCCGGGTCAGCATCACCTACCGCTCGTGGCGGGGCGAGACCTCCGAACGCGACCTGGACCCCTACAGCCTGGTCTTCCACTCGGGCCGCTCGTACGTGACCGGACTGGACTCGCGCCGCGCCGCGATCCGGGTATTCCGCATCGACCGCATCCAGTCCCTCCAGCCCGCCGCAGACCCGCAAGCCGCCCCGCCGCCGCCTGGATTCGACCCCGCCGCGCAGGTCACCGCGTCCCTCGGCGAGGTCGCCGGCAAACACCAGGTCCGGGTGCTCCTGCACACCACCCTCGAGCAGGCCGCCCGTCGCATCCCACCGGCCGCAGCGACCCTCACCCAGACCTCCGAGGGAATTCTGCTGGACACTCGCGCCGAGCGGTTCGACACCATGGCAGGCTATCTGGCCGGGCTCGGCTGTCCCCTCACCGTCCACCACCCGGCCGAGCTCCGCGACGCCCTCGCGCGGCTGTCCGACCGGCTCGCCTCCTACGCCACCCGCACTCGCGAACTGTGAGGCCCGGGGGTGCGGACACGGCGTTCAGTGTTTGACGGCCGTGATCATGGCATGCTCCATGGGCAGTCCCCCGACGGCGCTGACCTGGTCAAAACCGGCCTTGCGCAGCATCCGCTCGTAGTCGGCGACCGGGTACGCCATCCCCTCGCCTGTGGCGATCACGTTCAAGAACAGAGACAGTGATGTGGCGATGACTCCGCCCGCCTCGTCCGGCGCCGTGTTGCACGAATAGATCAACACACGGCCGCCGGGGCCGAGCGCGTCGTAGGCCTTGGCGAGCAGCGTCTCCACCCGCTGGGCGTCGAAGACGTCGAGCACGCTGCTGAACAGGATGGCGTCCATGCCGGGCGGGAACGGGTCGACGAACATGTCGCCCGGCTGGAAGCGCACACGGCCGTCCACGCCGGCCGGCAGTGTGCGCGCGGCGAGTTCCGTCACCGATGGCAGGTCGAACACCGTGACCGTGATTCCCGGGTGGTGCCCGGCAATGGCGGCCGCCTTGGCGCCGCTGCCCCCGCCGACGTCGAGCAGGTGCCCGGTGCCCTCGAGGCCTGCGGTTCGCAGCAGGCCGTGCATCTCCTGGTGAGCGAAAGCGGCGATCGACTGGTGCAGGATCGCCTCGGTCTCCGGGTCCGCGCCGAGCCGTTCATAGACCGACCCGCCCTCCCCCGCGTGCACTTTCAGCCCGTCGTTGGTGCCCGATCGCAGCGCCTGGGTCGTGTGGGCCATTCCGGCATAGTCGGTGCGGTGCCGGGAGAGGAAGATGTTGCGCCAGCTTTCCGGGCCTCGCGGTGCGAGCAGCCGCTCCGCGACCGGCGCGTTGCTGTACCGCCCATCGGTTGTGACCAGGAGGTCGATCGCGCACAGCGAAGCGAGCAGGATGCGCATCTTGTGCGGTGCGATGCCGGCCTGGTCCGCAAGTTCGCCGAGAGTGGCCTGCGGCTGCGCGGACAGGTGGCCGAACACGTCCAACTCCAGGCCCGCGACGACGGCGTTGAACAACGTGTGGCCGTGCGCGACGAGCAGGAACCGCTGGTAGGCCTCGTCTTCGGAAGAGATCGCCATAGTGGTGTGACTCTCCTGGATCGGTTCGGACTGTTCGAGTTCATCAAGCAGCGTCGCCACCTCGTCGTCGCTCATCGCGTCGACCTGACGTTCGAGTTCGGCGGTGGCGTTCTCTCCGTCGATCAGCGTGGCCAGCGCTTCGATGGTCGGAGTGGTGAGGAAGGCGCCGAGGCCGACTACGGCGCCGCGACCGGCCACGACCCGGTGCAGCATCTTGACCGCGAGAAGGGAGTGTCCACCGGCACCGAAGAAGTCCTCATGGACACCGACCCGCTCGCGGTCCAGCAGTTCGGCCCAGAGCGCCGCCAGCCATTCCTGGGTCGGGGTGGCCGGCACGTCGCCGGCGCCCTCGGCAAGACCGGTGTCCGCCAGGTCCTGCTCCGCCAGTGCGCGCCGGTCCACCTTGCCGCTGGAGTTGAGAGGGAACTCCGGCACGGCGACGATCCGAGCCGGAACCATGTACGCGGGCAGCCAGGCGCGCACTGCGTCCTTCAGCTCGGACTCACTGGTCGTCACGCCGTCCGCGAGCCGGATGAACGCCACGATCCGCCGATCGCCGTCGCCGAACTCCCTGCCGAGGGCCACGGCCTCACGCACCCGGTCATCGCGCTCCAGCGCCACCGCTATCTCGTCCGGCTCGACCCGGTGTCCGCGGATCTTCAGCTGGTGATCCCTGCGCCCGTGGCAGGTGAGCGATCCGTCGGCGTGGTGCCGGAAGAGGTCGCCGGTGCGGTACAGCCGCTCGCCGGTCACAGGATGCCTCACGAAACGCTCGGCGGTCAGCTCCGGCCCGTTGACGTAACTGCGGGCGAGGCCGACACCGCCGATGAACAGCTCCCCCAGCACACCGGGCGGCACCGGACGAAGCTCATCATCGAGGACGTGCACGGTCGTCCCGGCGATCGGCGGGCCGATCAGCGGTACCGCGCTGCCGTCCAGTCGCTGGACCAGCGAGTAGACCGTCGTCTCCGCCGGACCGTACAGGTTCCACACGTGAGCGACGGCAGCGCGGAGCTCGTCGGCGAGTTCGGGAGGCAGCGCCTCTCCCCCGGAGAGCGCGGATCGCAGCCCGGACATGTCGGCGCCGGCGTCGAGCAGCATCCGCCAAGTGGACGGCGTGCCGTGCTGCACTGTCACGCCCTGGAGAAGGGCCGCCAGCCGGTGCGGGTCCCGCGCGTCCGCACGCTGGCACACGGTCACCGTCGCACCGACGACCGGCGGCAGGAACAGCTCGATCACCGAGCCGTCGAACGGGAGGCTGGCCAGTGCGAGGGTCTCGTCGTTCGCGCTCATGACATCGAGCTCGGCCATCGCGGCGAGGAAGTTCCCCAGACTGCGGTGCGTGACCGCGACGCCCTTCGGACGTCCCGTCGAGCCTGACGTGTACATGATATACGCAAGTCGGTCCGGATCCACGGGCGCCAAGTGCCGGGGGGGCGTGCGGCGTGGCAGCTCGCGGACGTCCAGCGACGGGGGCGCCTGACCGTCGAAGTCCGGCAGCTCGGTCCCCGCGGTCAGCATCAGCTGCGCGCCGCTGTCGGTCAGCAGGTAGGCGAGCCGCTCTGTCGGATACTCCAGCTCCAGCGGCAGGTACACGCCGCCGGCCTTCCAGATGCCGAGCACGGCCGGCAGTAACTCGATCGACCGGCCTGTGCCAACGGCCACCACGGGCTCCGTGCCGGAGATACGCTCCCGAACCGCCGCGGCAATGGCGTCCGAAGCCGCTTCAAGCTCCGCGAAGCTGAGCACTGCGCCGTCGCAGCGCACCGCGGGCGCGTGTGGCCGCAGTGCGACCTGGTGAGCGAACAGCTCACCGAACGTGGACGCGAACGCCGGCCGAGTCGGCACGGCGGCCGTCCGCAACGCCGCCAGCCGCGCAGCCTCGGGCTCCAACGGATACCGCCCGATCGGCAGGTCGGGCTCCGCCGCGATGCCGGCCAGCAGGGTGACGTACTGCTCGAGCAGCCGCTCGACCGTCGGACCCTCATAGAGGTCGGTGTTGTAGTCGAGCCGTCCGCCGAGGCCGTCGCCCGACTGTTCCACGGTGAACTCGAGATCCAGCCGTGCGGTGTTGTTGCAGAACGCCACCGGGCGCAGACTCAGCTCGGGGGTAACCGGTACCTCCGCGTCTCCGAGCGGCAGGCTCCCCATGCTGAACAGCACCTGATAGAGCGGATTGCGGCTGGTGTCACGAGCGCCACCGAGCCTCTGGACGAGCGACCCGAACGGCAGGTCCTGGTCCGCGAGTCCGGCCAGGATGGCGCCCTGGACCCGATCGACGAGCTCGCCGAACCGCGGTGCGCCGGTGGCGTCGATCCGCATCGGCAACGTGTTGGCGAACGGGCCGATCAGCGCCTCGGTACCCGGCCGCACGCGCCCGGACACCACTACCCCGATGACCCCGTCGTCCAGCCCGCTGTACCGGGCGACGAGCACGTGCAGGGCCGCCAGCATGACCGGGAACAGCGTGCCACCGCGCCGCCTGGCCAGCTCACGCAGTTGCGCGGCGACAGACGTGGACAGCTGAAACGGAATGCTTCGGCCGTTGAAGGTCTGCACCGCGGGACGCCCGTGATCAGCGGGGACGAACGCCGGCGCGGCTCCGGCCAGCCGGGCCCGATAGGCCTCAATCCGGTCGTCGGCCTCCTCGAGACGACGCCACTGCCAGGCGGCGAAGTCCGCGAACTGCACGGTCAACGGCGGCAGTACAGGAGTGGTACCGGCCAACCGGGCCCGATAGGCCGCGCTCAGTTCCTCGATGAGCACTCCGACCGACCAGCCGTCGGCGGCGATGTGATGCACGATCCACAACAGCAGGTGGTCCTGCGGCGCGAGCGAGATCAGCTCGCTGCGGACCACCGGACCGTTCTCCAGGTCGAACCGGAGGCGGGCGCGCTCCTCGGCGTACGCGAACGCCGCCCGCTGCCGGTCGGCCTCCGTCGCGCCCGCCACCGGCACGACGGACAGTTCGGGCGGCGGCCCGGGGACGGCCATCGCGGTGCCGTCCTCGAACCGGAAGCGGCAGGCAAGCACCTTGTGCCGATCGGCGACGTCCTGAAGGGCCCGCCGCAGCGCGGGCACCGACAGCGGCCCGGTCAGCCGGAGTGCGAAGGGCACCACATACGGAGCACCGTCACCCGACCAGAGTCGATCGAGGAACAGCTGATGGGCCTGGCCCGGCCCGGCGGGCTCGACGGCGGGCTCGGGGCCCACGGCTGCGGCGGCCGGACCGGCCGCCTGCGCGCGGCCGAGGAACGCGGCACGCTCGTCGGCCGTCATCCCGGCGAGCCGGTGGAGCGCCTGTCGCATGGGTTGACGCCTCTCGTCGGGTCCTTCGCGCAGCAGTCGAGGAGCTAAGCGGTGAGCGGCACCGCCGCGGTTCCGTCGGCTTCGGCCGCAGGCTTGATCGTGCGGTTGGTGATCGCGTAACAGATGACTGCGCCCACCGCCAGCACCGCGCCGGCGATCACGAAGGAGAGCGATCGGCCCTGCTCGGCCGCCTTCGCGGCTCCCGTGCCCGAACCGAGGAGCGAATGCTCGTGGCTCAGCCCGATCGTCACGATCACCGATAGGCCCAATGACTGGCTGATCTGCTGCAGTGACGTCAGCACACCTGAGCCGAGGCCCGCGTTCTGCGGAGAGACAGCGTCGAGCGCGGACAGCTGGAGCGCGGGGGCCGCGAGGCCGGATCCGAACGCGGCGAGCGCCATCCCTGGCAGCAGTCCGGTGACGAAACCGCCGTCCTTGCCGAGCAGGCTGAAGAGGAGGATTCCGACCCCGATGACGAACAGCCCCACCGACAGCAGGATGCGCGATCCGACCACCGACATCAGCCGGGTGGAGATCACCAGCCCGGGAATGAACAGCACGGTGTACGGCAGCCAGGCCAGGCCGCTCTCCAGCGGCGAGTAGTGAACGGTCTGCTGCATGTAGAGCACCACGAGGAAGAACATCGCCGAGGTGGAAACCGCCATGAACACCTGCCCCGCGTACCCCGTCAATCGAGTGCGGCTGGTGAAGAACTGCAGCGGAATGAGCGGCGTCGCGCTGCGCAGTTGCAGGAGCGCGAACACGGCGACGGCGGCGACGCCGCCGACCAGGGGACCGAGCACCGTAAGCCCGCTCCAAGGGTGGGTGATGCCGCTGAGCAGGCCGTGCACCGTGGCGATCATGCCGCCGGTCAGCAGCACCGCGCTGAGCCAGCTCGTTCGGCCCCCACCGATCTCCTTGCTCTCCGGCACCAGCCTGAGGGTCATCACCAGCGAGATCACGCACGGCGGGACCCCGATGTAGAAGATCCAGTGCCAGCTGGCCAGGTCGGTGAGGACCCCGGACAGCAGAACGCCCGACGCGGCGCCGAGGCCGGCCAGCCCGCCCCAGATGCCCAGCGCCTTGGTCCTTTCCCGCTCGTCGGTGAACAGCAGCGCCACCATGGACAGGGCGGCAGGAGCCGCGAGCGCCTCACCGACGCCCTGCGCGAACCGGCTCCCGATGAGCATGGCCGATGAGGTGGACAGGGCAGCCGTGAGCGACGACACGGCCAGCAGCGCCGCGCCCGCGGTGAACACGCGGCGGCGTCCGATGAGGTCGCCGAGCCGACCGCCGAGCAGCAGCAGACCACCCGCAGCGATCAGGTAGGCGTTGACCACCCAGGTCAGCTCGGACTGGCTCAGTCCCAGGTCACGCTGGATCGAGGGCAGCGCGACGTTCACGTTCGTCGCGTCGAGGAAGATGATGAACTGGACGAGAGCCAGCCCGATCAGAGCCTTCCAGCGAAGCGGGTTCGGCGCTGGTGCGGCCTCGGTGTCGCCAGCCATCTGCACTCCTGGTTCGTCGCGCGCGGTCACGGTCGGTGGGACGCGCGGTAGGGTACGAACGATCGGTTATCAGCTGGTTACGCTGATCAAGATCGCAGGCGGTCGGCCAGGCCCCGCAGCGTCGCCAGCCGGTAGACGTCACTGACGGCTGACTGCGCCAGGCCCCGAGCGTGCAGCTCCGCGACGAACCTGCTGATGATCACCGAATTGCCGCCCACGTCGAAGATGTTGTCATTGCCACGTATACGCAGCCCGGTGAGCTGCTCCCAGATCTCGATCAGCAGGTCCTCGGACGCCGCCGGGACGCCGGATGCCGGATCAGGGCCGGGCCGCGGCAGCCGCGCCCGGTCGAGCTTGCCGTTCACCGTCAGCGGCAATGCGTCGAGCGCGGTGATCGTGGCCGGGACCATGTACTCGGGCAGCAGCGCTCGCATCTGGCGCCGTGTCGTCAGCGGGTCCACCCCGACAGGCGTCACATAGGCGTCGAGACGGGCGGCGTCCGGCGTGCCGCCGACCACCACCGCCGCGGCGGTGACGCCGTCCGCGGCGAGCAGCGCGGCCCGCACCTCGCCGAGCTCGATCCGGTAGCCGCGGAGCTTGACCTGATCGTCCAGCCGGCCGAGGTGCTCGACCGTCCCGTCGGGGAGCATCCGGCCGCGGTCCCCGCTCCGGTACACCCGCGTGCCGTCCGGATCCACGCCGAACCGTTCGGCGGTCAGGTCGATCAGGCCTAGATAGCCGAGCGCCACCCCCACGCCGCCCACGTAGATCTCTCCCGGCACGCCGAGCGGAAGGAGCCGGCCGGCCCGGTCCCGGATGGACAGCGACTCCCCCGGCAGCGGCACTCCCACCGAGCGGGACGCCGTCTCGGCGATCCGCGGCGTCACCGTGATCCAGGTGCTGTGCACCGTTGTCTCGGTGATGCCATAGAGGTTGACCAGCCGACACAGGTCCGGCGGGTAACGCCGGAACCAGGGCAGCAGCGCCCGGGTGTCGAGCGGCTCCCCGCCGAACGTGACCAGGCGGACCGCCAGCCTGAGCGACGCGTCCCGATCGGCGTCGATCAGCATGCCGAAGGCGGTGGGCGTCTGATTCAGAACCGTTACCTCCTCCTCGGCGAGCAGCCGGTGCAGCTCATCCGGGGCGCGGGTCACCCGCTGCGGCACCACGACAAGCCGGCCTCCCGTGGTCAGCGCGCCCCAGATCTCCCACACGGACATGTCGAACGCGACCGAGTGGAAGAACGCCCAGACGTCGGAGGCAGCGAACCCGAACTCGGTCCCGGTGCCGCCGATCAGCGCGGTGACGCTGCGGTGCGCGACCGCGACTGGCTTCGGCGTGCCGGTCGAGCCCGAGGTGCAGATGACATAGGCCGCGTCGCTCGCATCACCGGTGCGCGGCAGCGGTGTCGGCGGCTGCCGTCCGGCGGTGGTGCCGAGCGACGCGGGCGACACGCTCCGATAGGGCCCGGCCGGGAAGTCCGCCGACGCCGTCACGACGAGCCGGGGGGTGGCGGCGCCAGCCATCCGCGCCAGTCGCTCCGGCGGGTTGTCCGGCTCCATGGGCAGGTACGCCGCTCCGGCACGCAACACCCCGAGCAGCACCACCACCAGCTCCCAGCTCCGGACCATGCAGACGCCGACGCGGTCGCCGTGCTCGACGCCGAGCTCCCGCAGCGCTCGGGCGACCCGGTTCGCGGCCTTGTCCAGGCCGGCGTAACTGAGCCGGATGTATCGGTCGGTGATCGCGGTGGCGTCCGGCCTCTCGGCGGCGCGGGCGGCGACGAGATCGTCGATCGTCCTGTGCTCAGCGGGCGGTTCGGACCCGGTACCCAGTCGCCGGACACGTGATCTGTCGGCCGCGTCCAGCAGCTCGAGCCGGGCCAGTTCGCCGTTCCCGGCGACCAGCTGCGTGGCGACCTGAGCGACGGCACTCCCGAACTGGTCTGCGGCACGCGGGCTGATCAGCTCGCCGCGGACGGCCGTGGTGAGGCGGGTGCCGACGGTCAGGGTGAGCGGGAACTCGGCGTCCGCCGCCTCGTGGAACCGGATCTCGACGACCGGAGTGCCGTCGCCCAACATCCCCGCGAGGAGGGGACCGAATCGAGGCCACGTCCCCTCGAGCGCGTCCTCCGCGACAGCGAGCAGGCCGGCGATCGGGGTCGCCGGGTCGGTCGGGAAGGCGACCAGAGCTGGGCGCTCCGCCACCGCGCTCTCGCGCACCGCCAGTACGGTGACCGGCAGGCCGTGGTACCTGCCGAGGACGACCGCGGCCGCCGCGAGCACACAGTGCCGTGGGACCGAACCCAGATCGTGCGAGCTCTGACGGGCCGGTTCAGCGGGATACGGGAGCCCCCAATCGGGCTGCGGATATTTCGCGGCGAGCAGAGTGCCGATCCGGTCCTCGGCGCCGTCGGCCAGCCACTCGATCAGCTCCAGGACCGGGCCGGAGTCGTCCGCCAGGTACATGTGGCCACCGGCGACCTCGAGGTAACGCAGCGGCAGGGTGGTCGCCTCCTGCCAGCGTGCCGAGTCGGCAGCGCTCACCAGACCGTCGGCCGCTCCGCGCAGCACGGTGATCGGCACGTCGAGAGGGGTGACCGAGGTCCGCCGGTAGTTCTCATACATCTCCTGATCGGCCCGGAGCACCGGCAGCAGCAGTGTGGCCATCTCCGCGTCGGCCAGCGCCGGGTGAGCGTAACCGGCCAGTTCCTTGAGCCGGGCCAGGAATTCGCGGTCCGGCAGCCCAGTGGTCCGCCGGTGCCGGGGCACAGTGGGGCCGGGCGTACCGCTGATGATCAGATGCCGGAGCCGCACGCCGTGCCCGAGGAGCAGTTCGGCCAGCTCGAAGACGACAGTGCCCCCCAGGCAGTGGCCGACCAGCACGGCCTCGTCCCGGCCGTCGAGGGCCGAGAGGACCCGGGGCAGCAGGTCGGCGGCTGCCGCGGCCACCGTGCGGTGCGGCGGCTCGCCGAACCGCTTGTCGTGCCCGGCCAGGTCGGGCGCGATGATCTCGACGTCCCCGTGGACCTGCCAGGGGCGGAAGAACGACGCACCGGCGCCGGTGTGCGGAAGACAGATGACCGGCAGCCGGGCCGCTGGGGCGGCGGGGGACGTCGCGCTGATGACGCGAGCCAGCTCCGCGGCGTGGTCCCGGGCGAAGTAGTGACCGCCTCCAGCAACGAGGTCGAGCCGGACGATGTCGGCGAACACCGACCAGCCGCGGTAGCTGTGTTCCGGATCCGGGGTGACCGGATCGGCGGTTCCGAGCACGCAGTGCAGCGGGGCGCGCAGCCGTGATCCCGGCGCCTTGTGCGTCGCGGCCTGGAACCGCGTCGCGCCCGCCATGTCGTGCCGTACCGCAGCGAGCACCTGATGGCGATCGGCGTCGTCGAGTGGGCCGTCGAAGCCGCCGATGGCCTTGATGTAGGTGTAGAACTCGTCGCCGGAGCTGTCGGTGACGCGGGCCAGGTTCGCTTCGGCGTCCGGGTCGGTCAGGCTGGCACCGACATAGACGGCGCGTAAGTCGGCGCCCCGGGCCTCCAGTTCGCGGGCCACCGCCACCGCGAGGGACGCGCCTGCGCAGTGCCCGTAGACCATGATGGCTCCGGCCACGCGCTCCTGGACCTCGCCGACCAGTCGCGAGACGGCCGCGTCGAACTCCAGGAAGTCACTGTCGTCGCCTTCGTGTCCAGGCAGACTCGCCGCCCACAGCCGGAACCGCGGCGGCAGGGCGTCCGCGAGCGGCTGGTAGGCGGTCGCGGCCCCACCGGCGTAGGGGATCGCGATGACGGTCATGTCGACCTCGGAGTCGTCGCTGGTGAGTGGCCAGAGCAACTGGTCGGTCGACGGCCGTGCCCCATCGGCCAGATAGGCGGCGAGCGCGGCGGCGGTCCGGTGGCGGAACAGCTCGGCGAGCGGCACACCGCCACCGAGCAGCCGGCGCACCTTGAGCGCGGCGAAGGAGTTGCCGCCCAGGTCGAAGAAGTCGCTGTGCGGATGCACGTCGTCCGTGCCCAGGACCTCCTGCCAGGCGTGGCTGACCCGCTCCAGCATCTCCGGCGCCGTCTCTTGGACGGCCTCCCGCGCCGTCTCTTGGCCGGCCTCCAGCTCCGGAGCCGGGGCGGCGGCCGACACGGCCGCAATCACCCGGGCGAAGGGGCGCGGCGGCTCAGGCAGCAGTAGGTCCTCGATACCCAGATCGGGGCCGGCCGCCACCGCGTCGGCCACCAGCGCGTAAAGCGCGGCGAGCCGAGCGGCGGACGCCGGGTCGAACAGATCCCGGGCGTAGACGAGGTCCAGCACGAACGCTCCCGCGTCGGCGCGCACCATGAAGTTGAGGTCGAACTTGGCGGCCCTCAGCTCCGGGACGAGCCCCTCCGCGGTCAGTCCGTCGTAGGCCGGCAGCCGTTGGTACGCAGTGGACTCGCCGTCTCCCTCCTCAAGCTGGACGTGTACCCGGATCAGCGGCATCCGGGTACCGGACCGCTCCGTCCGCAGGGCGTCGACGAGCAGTCCGAACGGCAGAGCGCTGCCCTCGTAGTCGGCGATCAGGTCGCGACGTGTACGCGAGAGCAACTGCCGGAACGTCGGGTTTCCCGAGAGGTCGCCGCGGATCGGGAATGCGTTGGTGAACAGCCCGATCAGGTGACGCAGCTCAGGCTGCTGACGCTCGGCGACGGTGGAGCCGAACAGCAGGTCCCGCTGCCCGGTGTAGCGGGCGAGCAGAACACCGAGCAGCGCGGCGACGGTCATGAACCGGGACGCGCCCTCTCCCCGGGCTATCTGGTCGAGACGGGCCACGGTGGGCTCGGGAATCGTCGCCCGGCACAGGTCGCCTTCGGCCGTCTGTGCCGGATCGGCGGGACGGTCGGTCGGCAGCGTCATCTCCGCGCCGTCAAGCCGGGTACGCCAGTAGCCGGTCAGACGGTCTCGTTCCGCCGCGTCGAGGCGGTCTCGTTGCCAGCACGCGAAGTCCGCGTACTGGATGGGGAGCGGGGGCAGCGCCGAAGGAACGCCGCGCAGCGCTGAGTTGTAGCCGTCCGCCAGTTCGGCGTGCAGGAGCGGTACCGACCAACCGTCGCAGGCGATGTGGTGCGCGGTGAGCAGGAGCAGGTGCTCCTGCGGCTCGAGCCGGAGCAGCTCCGCGCGCAGGAGGGGGCCGGCACCCAGGTCGAACCGGGCCGCCTGCGCTGCGGCGAGCCGCCGGGAGACCTCGGCGGCAGCCACGCCGGTCAGGTCGAGGACCGGCAGCGGCACCTGAGCGGGCGCGCCGATGACTTGGTACACCATGCCGTCGTGCTCGGTAAACGTGGTGCGCAGCGCCTCGTGCCGTTCGACCACCCCGGTCAGCGCGCTGCGCAGTGCGTCGGTGTCGAGGCGGCCGCGTAGCGACACAGGCAACGGCACGTTGTACGCGGACGAGCCCCGCTCGAGCTCGGCGACCATCCACAGCCCGGCCTGCGCGTACGAGGCGGGGACGACCGACCCGGCCAGGTTCCGCCGAAGGATGCCGGCCCGGCTCGACCGGCGCTTCGCGAGAGCCTTCAGAAGCCGAGCACGTTCCGGTGATCGTGCCGGCGACCCCAAGGGAGGGACGATCGTCACCTGTTCTCCTTAGACTCGGCAAGTCTCCCGAGACCGTAGAGAGGTGCGGTTAGCCGAAGGTTATGCAGCGAGAAACCGGGAGATGTCGCGGAGCTCCGCGTCGAGGGCCTGTGCGCCGACGCCGCCCAGATCGCCGTCGAACGGTTCCAGGGCGACGGCACGTGTTCGGTCCCGGCGCCAGACTCCGCGGACCAGTCCGTCCACGACGATGGTGGGGCTGATCTGACCGCCGCCCGGCCAGACCATGTGCGCGTGCTCGGGCTCGACGGACAGCCGGCGATCCGTGAACCCCACCAGATAGTTGTCGTAGGCCGGCAGCAGTCGGACGTCACCTATCGGCTCCAGGCAACGCGATGCGCCGGCCGGCAGCGCGTACTCGTCCAGGTCTCCGACGCGGCACGGTTCGATCAGACCGGCCCTGAGCAGTTCCTTCCACACAGAGCGGACAGCAGGCAGCCCGAGCCCCGACCAGGTGGCGAAGTCAGCCATCGTCGCCGGCCCGTGCGCCGCCAGGTACCTGTGCAGCAGCTCTCTGACCGCACCCGCACCGGAAGGTCCGGCGGAGGCGGGCAGCCAGTCCTTCGCGAGCACATAGGTGGCGGAGCCGTCCTCCTGGATCGGACCGAAACAGGCGGTACCGAGCAGAGCGGATCGACGGACGAGGTGGAACGGGACCTGCCCGGAGGCGTTGAGGCCCGCTTCGGTCATCCGCACCGCAAGCTCATCCCGGGTCAGGGGGCCGCCGGCAAGAGCCTCGGTGATCACCCGCTCCCCCAGTGCCAGCTCGGCCGGCCCAAGCCCCAGCTCCCGGTATCGGCGCTCGCTGCGACGCAGCAGTTGCGGAGCGAGCAGTTCGCGGAGCCAGCCCGCGTCACCGGCCGGGACCAGATACAGCGTGCCGCGCATGAACCAGCCCCGGACCAGACTGCGTTCGGCGCCGAGCGCCCGGTACACGTCTGTCTCGGTCAGCCCGGAGCCGCGTGCCCTGAGCCCGAGCGCGGCCGCCCTCAGATCCTGCGCCTGCACTGCCAGGCACCGCTCCAGCACGGCGGGCACGGACGTCGCGCGCCGATCGCCCCCTACACCCTGCGACCACGCTCGGAGCAGTCTGGCCTGAGACGGGCCGAACTCCCGCACGTTCCTCCCCCTCGCCGTCCGCCGTCGCTGCTGCCGGTTCCCGAACCGTAGATGACGACCGTCTCCCACGAATAGTGCACGGGCCTTACCCCCGGATGGTGGACCACTCTCCACGGGAAGGGAAAACGCTGTCGGGTCAAGGGGATCCCGGGGGTCCAGGACCGGCTCGTTCGAGATCACTCAAGGAACTGATCGCATCCGGGGCCGGCATGAACGTGAAGTACAAGGAGACGGCGCGGAGCGGGCTGGCCGTCAACATCATCGAATGCTGAAGTTCCCTCGGCGGGCTGACGTTGACGTCAAGGGTCGGTCGCGGCCTGGGCTGACGTCAGGTCGGACCATCGATCAGGGGTGACGCCCCGTCGGCGGGGGAACGCTGGAATCAGCCCTTCCACTCCCCGCACCGCCCGGAGGCCCCACCATGCTGCGTGGCATCGACATCAGCGCCTACCAGTCCTCCGCGTACGACACCGACGGCCTCTCCTTCGTCTTCATCAAGGCGACGGAGGGCCGCTCATACGTCAACCCGAAGCTCACGGCGCAGGTGAAGACGGCCCGCGACGCCGGCTGCGTCGTCGGCTTCTACCACTTCCTGTGGCCCGGCAACCTCACGGCCCAGGCCGAGCACTTCCTCAGCAAAGCCCCGGAAAAGGCGGGTGATCTGCTCGCCGTCGACTGGGAGACGACCGGCGACGGCACCCACGCCGGCAACGCCGAGAAGGACCGCTTCATCCGCAAGGTGAAGGAACTCCGCCCGAACCACCGGGTCGTGCTCTACACGAACAGAAACTACTGGCTCACCGTCGATACCACTTCATACGCCGGTGACGGCCTGTGGATCGCCGATTACGTCACGGCGGGAAAGCCCCGCATCAAAGCGAAGTGGCGCTTCCACCAGTACACCGACGAACCCCGGGACAAGGACGTGGCGGACTTCGCGAGTAAGGCAGCACTGCGCGCGTGGGCAGAAGGCAACTGACCTGCTACTCGACCGAGAATGCGGCCAGTTCAGCGCGAAGCCGCCTCGCAGGCGGTTCCGCGATGTAGTCGTTCAGAGGGTCGAAGGTGCGGAGTTCGGCAGGAAGGGCCTCGTACCAAGCGAGACCGTAGGCATTGCAATTGGCGCAGACAAGGCCCCTCACACAGTCGCCGCAGCTCCGTCGGCCAGGACAACACCCGTGGTCATGGTCAATGTGCAAGGTCTTGCTGTCCCCATTGGCAGCTGCGCAGAGGGCACACACCTCCTGCTGGAACCGCAGCAGGAGATCAACGAATTCCTTGGTCACGTTGTAGTGGCCGAGGCGAACGCGTTCGGCGTTGCACGGCTTGCAGTACGGCCGTGGCGTTCCTGAAGCGTTGAGAGCCGAATAATCGGACAGCGGCTTGTCCTCGCCGCATCCGAGGCATTGGAGGATGCCGCGTTCGACCATCGCCCTGTAGACACCGTTGCCCCTTCTCTGGCGCAATGGAGACAGCGGCTGGCCTTTGCTCCACTGCTGGTAATGAGCGGCACAGAGCCCACGGGCCGACACCGCCCTGGCACATGCGTCGAATTGACAGCTCCGAAAGCTCTGACCCGCCCTCGTGGCACCATTGACGGGAGTCAGTTGCTTCCCTCGCCGGAACTGCGCGTAGTGGCTCTTGCACAGCCCCTTCGTCAAGGAATGTGCGTCGGAGCCCCGGTCACAAGACCAGCTGTCCCCAGCCGCTTTGCACGTTCGCACTCAGCGCTTCTCCCCCATCACGTTGATCCACAAGCAATATCAACCGATCAACGAGGGAGTCGAACACATGTCACGTCAGAGCTGTCCGTGACCGCCCTCAGCAAGCCGGCGCCTGTCTGGCCAATTACGGTCACAGCGTGTGCTTTAGCGGATGTCATCCCCATGGACGGCGCCGCCGAGTCTTCGAGCGCAACGGGTTCAGGGGCCGCGCTCGAGGGCCGACTAAGGTCTCACCTGCGTGTTCGAACGCATCCAAACGAAGTGGGGAGTTTCTCGGCATGGGCGGGACAGTCACCGCGGTCAGCAGCAACGGTACGTATGCGTTCACCAAGCCGAACCGGGAGAGCGTCAGGCTGCTCGCCGGGCTCGGGGTGGAGGGGGATGTTCATGCCGGGACGACGGTGAAGCACCGGTTTCGGATGGAGAAGGATCCGTCGCAGGCGAATCTGCGGCAGGTGCATCTGATGCACGAGGAGTTGTTCGACGAGCTGGGGGAGGGCGGGTTCGTCGTTGCTCCGGGGCAGCTCGGGGAGAACGTCACCACCCGTGGGGTCGATCTTCTGGGGTTGCCGGTCGGGACGCTGCTGCGGCTCGGGAACGAGGCGGTGGTCGAGATAACCGGGCTGCGGAATCCGTGTGCGCAGATCGACAACTTTCAGCGCGGGTTGCTCAAGCAGGTCGTCGGGCGGGGCGAGGGCGGCGCGGTCGTCTACAAGTCCGGCGTCATGAGCGTCGTACGGGAAGGCGGTGTGGTGCGGCCCGGGGACCCGGTCGAGATCGAGTTGCCGGACGGGCCGCACCGGCCCTTGGAGATCGTCTAGGGCTACGGGGCTCAGGCCCGGAAGTCCGCCGAGCGCTCCCGGGGCGCCTCCGCCAGGGCCTTGGTGACCGCGTCGAGGCCTTCCTGGAGGCCGTAGACCGGGGTGCCGGGCTGCTGGCGCCAGGAGTCGTCCAGGCCGCCCGCGTCGACCGTGTCGAAGCCGAGGTCGTCGATCAGGGCGCGCACGCGCCGCTTCGCCGCCTCGTCGTCGCCGGCCACCGGGAGGGCCATGCGGTCGGTGGCGCCTGCCGGGCGGGGGCGGTCCAGGAGGTCCTGGGCGTACGTCCCGTTGAAGGCCTTGATGACGGTGTGGCCGATCTGCTGGGCCGTCCAGCGGCTCTCGGTGAGGCCGTCGTCCTCGATCGCGGCGATCTTTCCGTCGCGCTGCTGGGGGTAGTAGTTGCCGGTGTCGATGACGGCGACGCCGTCCGCCGCCCCGTCGAGCAGCCCGGCCGGGAGGTCCGGTACCGCCTTCACGGGGACCGTGACGATCACGACGTCGGCGCCGCGCGCCGCGTCCTCGACCTTGACGGGTGTCGCCCCGGTCTCCTCGGCGAGCGCTGTGAGCGTGTGGGGACCGCGGGAATTGGCGACGGAGACCTCGTGGCCGAGGCCGGTGAGCCGTCGGGTGAGGTTGCCGCCGATGTTGCCCGCGCCGATGATGCCGATCTTCATGAGTGACAGACCCTTCCAGCGTTGATGCTCCTGATGGTCCAGCCTTGATGCTCCTGATGTGGATCATCAACCCCGGTTCAGGCCCCGCTATTCCGGTGCGTACGCCGTCCGGGCGACCGCCGTCAGGGTTTCACCACGATCTTGCCGAGGTGTGTGTTGCCCTCCATCAGGCGGTGGGCGTCCCGGACGCGGTCGAGGCCGTCGAAGACCTCGGCGACGACGGGGCGCAGGGTGCCGTCGGTGAGGCCCGCGTTGACGTAGTGCGCGGCGCGACGCCGGGCGTCGGCGGGGCCGGTGACCTCGAAGTTGCTGTAGCCGTGGACGGTGAGGGGCCAGTTCATGGGCAGTTCGACGGGGCGCTGGTCCAGCCAGCCGTAGCTGACCAGGGTGCCGCCCGGGACGACGGCGTCGCCCAGGGCGCGGAAGCCGGGGCCGCCGATCGCGTCGAAGACGATGTCGGCGCCGCGCCCTCCGGTGAGCCGCTTGGTCTCCTTGATCACGTCTTCCTCTTCGCTGACGATGACATGCTCGGCGCCGAGGTCCAGCAGCTGCCGCCGCTTGGCGTCGGTGCGCGTGGTGACGACCGGTACGGCGCCGGTGCGGCGGGCCACCTGGATCGCGGCGGTGCCGACGCCGCTGGACGCGCCGGTGATCAGCACCTGGTCGCCGGGGGCCATGCCCGCCGTCCTGAGCAGGGCGCCGTACGCCGTCGTGTAGGTGAGCCAGACGGCGGCCGCGGTGACGGCGTCGACGTCGGCGGGGCGCGGGACGAGCGCGCCCTCCGGCAGCACGACCCGCTCGCCGTACACGCCGTGCGTGCTGAGCTTGAAGTTGGCCGCGGACATCACGGGGTCGCCGGGCGCGAACGCGGTCACGCCCGCGCCGACCGCCTCGACCTCGCCGGCCGCCTCGTAGCCGTTGCGGGAGCCGGGCAGCGTCGGCTGGTAGAAGTACGTTCCCGCGCGGAAGAGCGCGTCGGCGCGGTTGAGGGCCAGCGCCGCGACCTTGACGAGGACCTCGCCCGGTCCGGGCGCGGGCAGTTCGACCTCCTCGACCGTCAGGACGTCGGGGCCGCCGAGTTCGTGAAAGAGCACGGTACGTGCGGTGGTTGCCATGCCGACGACGCTACGAGTGCCGCGCGAGACGATCCATGTCTCCCGATCTCGTTTTCCTGTCCGTACGTCTCGCCGTGTCGGACACCGGCTACCGTGCGGGCATGGACGTACTCAGCGACGCCATCGCCGCCATGCGTACCGGACGGCCGCACTCCAGGCGCCAGGAGAGGTACGCGCCCTGGGGCATGCGCTTCCCGGACTCGGACGGCGCCGGGTTCCATGTGGTGCTGCAGGGTTCGGCGTGGCTGGTCCCGGCGGAGGGCGAGCCGGTGGCGATGGGGCCCGGCGATGTGGCGTTCCTGGCCCAGGGCGGCGGCTACACGCTGGCCGGCGGTCTCGACGTACCCGCGCAGGAGGTACGACCGCTGCCGGACGGCAGCTGGCCCCAACTGCCGCCCTCCGAGCGGGAGTCGGGCCCGGCGACGGTGCTGCTGTGCGGCGCCTACCACCTGGACCGGGGCCGCGCGCACCCGCTGCTGTCGGAGCTGCCCGAGGTGGTGCATCTGCCCTCCCGCATCGGCGCCCATCGCTCGCTGCGGGCGGCGGTGGAACTCCTCGGCATGGAGCTGGAGGAGCCGCAGCCGGGCTCGGACACGATCGTCACGTCGCTGCTCGACACGCTGCTGCTCTACATCCTGCGCGCCTGGTGGCAGACCGAACGTCATGGCTCGGGGCATCCGACGGGCTGGGCCGCGGCGCTCGCCGACCCGGCTGTCGGGGCCGCGCTGCGCGCCATCCACGGCGCCCCGGCGCACCCGTGGACGGTCGGTGAGCTCGGCGCCCACGGCGGCCTGTCCCGCGCCGCCTTCGCGCGCCGCTTCTCCGCGCTGGTGGGCGAGCCTCCGCTGACCTATCTGACCTGGTGGCGCATGATCACCGCGGGCAGGCTCCTGCGCGAGGACTCCGCCCCACTGCGCCGGATCGCCCAACGCGCGGGCTACACCTCGGAGTTCGCCTTCGCCAAGGCGTTCAAGCGGGAGTACGGGGTGGCACCGGGCCAGTACCGCAAGCGGGCTTCATGACCGAGGGGGCGCCCGCCGGTCTACCGGTGGGCGCCCCCTCGGGTGGGTCACTTGTTCAGGTGGGTCCAGAACTCGTCGAACGAGAGGACCTTGTCGCCGTCGAGGTCGCGGGTGGCGATGACGGCCGCCGCCACCGACTCGGTGACGTTCCAGTCGCCGCCCTGGGCGAGGGCGGTCTTGAACTCGGCTGCGGTGATGAAACCGTCACCGTCCGTATCGATCCGCTCGAACTGCTTGCGTGCTTCCTCGATGTCCGCCACCGGTCCGCCCCTTCGTAGTGCATCACTGCGTGCGTTACTGCCTCATGTACGGAGGTCAGATTAACGGGCGGTCCGAGCGCGCAGTGCGGCGACCACCCAGGCGAACTCCTCGCGGTGCGCGGGCAGCGGTCCCATGCCGCGGAGCAGCGCGCTCAGTTCCCTGAAGCGAGCCGTCTCGGCATGCCCCGCGGACTCCATCCGTTCCAGTACGGCGGCCCGGTCGGCGTTGCCGAGCAGCCCGTCCAGCACTTCCTCGGCCGCGGGCGAGGCGGGGTCGATCCCCCGCTCCCGCGCCTCCCCCGCAAGCTGCACCAGGCGGCTCATGAACCACAGGGACGTGCCGGGCGCCACGTCCGGCCCCCGGTCCGCCGCGTTGAACTCGATCATCTTGCGCATGCGCGCGCGAAAGCCCCTGTCCTGGACCAGCTCGGCCAACTCCACCCAGGCGTCCACCTGCTCGGGCGTGGGGTCCTCGGGCAGATCGGCGAAGCTGAACCGCAGCCGGGTGCGGATGTCGGGGTCGGCGGTGTCCAGGCCTGAGAACGTCTCCTCCATGAAGTCGTCGATGATCCGCTTGCGCTCCGCGGCCGACAGCCGCGCCAGTTTGTTCATCAGGGTCGTCTCCTCCGCGGTCGAACCGCGTCGCGCCACGGTCGACAGCACCGCCCGGGTCACCTTCAGCGAGCTGATCTGCGCGTCCAGCGCCGACACATGCGCGGCCGCCACCTGCGCGATCGTCGTCTCGCCCGTCACCACCTCGCGTACGGCGTCCAGGCCGAGGCCGAGTTCACGCAACGTGCGGATCAGCTGCAGGCGGGCCACGGACGCGGCGTCGTAGAGGCGGTAGCCGCCCGAGGAGCGGGCCACCGGGGGCAGAGCGCCCTCGTCCGACCAGTAGCGGATGGTGCGTACGGACAGGCCGGTGCTCCGGGACATCTCGCCGATGGTGAAAAGTCCGGTGCCGTCTTCGATCATGTCTGCGAGTGTGGGGCTTCCAGTGGGTGGAGACTCAAGCGTTGAGGAACAGTCATGGCTGACACTCTGCGGGACATCCTGGACGCGGCGGCCCGTGGGGTCTTCCCACCGCCGGACGGGGCCACGACCGTCGTAGCGCAGCATTCGTCCCGCGACGCCGGTGTCCTCGCCTTCACGGCGCACTCCGTCGTCTTCACCGATGAGGATCCGCGGTGGGTGCGCGAGACGCTGGCGCGGGTCGACTGCGACGCGCTCGCGGCGACCATGAACCCGCGGTTCCTCGCCGCGTTCATGCAGCGGACGGGGAGATCGAACGACACCATCGACCTGATGAGCGTCGCCCCACCGCTCCCGGGTGCGCCCCCGCTGGCCCTGACCGAGATCCGCGACCCCGGCCATCCCCGGGTCGCGAGCTCGCGCAAGCGGCGCGACGACGTACGGGTGTGGGCCGCGGACGGCGGCGTGCTCGTGCTGGGGCGTGGCATCGGGGGGCGTACGGAGGTCGCCGTCGAGGTGGAGGAGGGCGTCCGGCAGCGGGGGTTGGGGAGCGTGCTCGCGTCGGCGGCACGGCATCTCGCCGACGAGCCGGTCTGGGCGCAGGTGTCGCCGGGGAACGCCCGCAGTCTGCGGGCGTTCCAGGCGGCCGGTTACCGCCCCGTGGGGGCGGAGGCGCTGCTCATCGCGTACTGAGGAGGTCAGTGCCAGGGCTCGTAGTACGGGTTGCTCTCGCAGTCGCTCATGATCTCGGTCTTGGTCTTCTTGTCGACCGGACAGACGCCGATGATGTACTGACGCGCGATGCCGCCGGGGAAGGCCACCTCGACCTGGTCGGCCCATTTGTGGGTGTCGCCGATGGTCTTGTTGACGTCGACGCCGCCGGGCGCGTCGACGTAGTAGTTGAAGCCGGACTTGTACCAGGTCTTGTACAGGTCGTGGTCGTACGTCGTCGACACGTACGGCGAGGCCTGGTTGACCAGGACGTACTGCTCGATGTCGTACTGCCCGTTGATGACGTCCTTCGGGTAGAAGCCCTGCTCGAAGACGGTCGCCGGGCCGCGGCTGTCACTGCGGTAGAGGGTGCCGCAGGTCTTGCGCCAGACCGGGTCGGGGGTGATGCGGTCGACGTCCACGCGACGGTCGGCGGCGGCCTTGACCGGGTCGGTGAACTGGGGGCAGGCGGGCGCGGCGGCCTTGGCGGCCGGGGAGGCGGGGGTCGCGGCGGGGGTCGCGGCCGACGTCGCGAAGACGGCGGACAGGGACAGGACGACGGCAGCGGCCCGCCGCCGCAGACGAGTGGTGATCATAGGGAGCACGATCTCGGTTCTGCGGCGGCGGGCCGGGGATCATCACCCGTACGGCGGCGTGTCAGGCGAGGCCGGTCAACGCGCTGTGCCCTAGCGGAAGATGCCGGTGTGGCCGAGCGAGTAGCGGCCCGGCTGCGGATACACCGCGAGGCCGTGCGGGCCGCTGCCGACCGGGATGCGGGCGAGCTCAGTGCCGGTGCGGGTGTCGATGGCGTACACCTCGGAGTCGTAGCGGCCGGAGAGCCACAGGACCTTGCCGTCGGCCGAGACGCCGCCCATGTCGGGGCTGCCGCCGCCGGGCAGGTGCCACTTCTTGGTGAGCCTGTTCTGGGTGAAGTCGAAGACGGAGATGGTGCCTTCGCCGCGGTTGGAGATGTACATCTCGCGCGAGTCGCGGCTGACGTACAGACCGTGGGCTCCGTTGCCCGTGGGCAGGAAAGTCGGCTTGCTGAACCTGTCGCCGTCCAGGACCCACATGCCGTCGGCCTTCATGTCGGCGATGAAGAACCTCTTGCCGTCGGGAGAGACCTTCACGTCCTGCGGCATGGCGCCGGGGAACGGCAGCCTCTCCTGCCCGATCACCTTCATCTTCTCCGTGTCGACCTTCAGCACCTCGCCGCTGAACTCGCACGACACGATGAAGTAGCGGCCGTCGAGGGAGAAGTCGGCGTGGTTGACGCCGGAGCAGCTGACCGGCACGGTCTTGACGCGCTTCATCGTGTGCGCGTCGCGGAAGACCAGCTCGCGGTCGAGTGAGGCCATGACGATCGCGTACGTGCCGTTGGGCGTGAAGTAGAGGTTGTACGGGTCGTGCACCTCGACCGTCTTGCCCGCCCTGCCGGTTCTCGGGTCGATGGGCGTGAGGGTGTTGCCCCTGTCGTTGTTGACCCAGAGCGTCTTCATGTCCCAGGAGGGGACGACGTGTTGGGGCTGGGTGCCGACCGGGATCGTCTGGATGACCTCGTACGTCTTCGGGTCGATGACCGAGACGGTGTTGGACTGGGTGTTGGGGACGTAGACGCGGGAGGGGAAGTCCTTGACCACCGGGGAGAGCCTGTTCGGGCGGTCGGCGGCGTAGACGTCCTTCGGGTCAAGGACCGGGGGCATGCCGGGCAGGCCCGGCACCGTCCTCTTCTGGGGCGGGACGGGCTGGAGGGCGGCCTTGCTGCCCAGGGCCTCGTTCGCGTGCTCCTTGGAAGGGCCGCCGCAGCCCGCCAGCACGGAGAGGGCGGCGAGGGCGGCTACGGCGATCAGGGCGCGCTTGAGGGGGGTGGGGGGTGTAGTGGGGCGCCTGGTGGGGTGCATCAGCTCAGCAGCTCCGTGGTGGTGACCGCGCGCAGGCCGCGGCGGTCGAGTTCGTGCAGGAGGGCGGGGAAGGCGGCCACCGTGTCCGGATACCCGAAGTGCAGACTCACGATCGATCCGGCGCGGACTCTGTCCATGACGTTGCGGGTGACTGCGGGCGCGCCCGGCGAGGTGAAGTCGAGTGAGTCGACGTCGTAGGAGAGGACGTGCGGGTAGCCCGCGCGGCGGGCGAGCCGTGCTACGAGCGGGGAGGCTCGGGGGGTGCGGGAGGGTCTGAACCAGGTGCCGATCGAGCCGGTGAGACGGGTGAGGCGCTCCGCGCAGCCGCGGATCTCCGCGTCCGCGTCCGCTTCGGTCATCGCGTTGATGTCCACGTGGCGGAGGGTGTGGTTGCCGAGGTCGTGGCCGCCGTCGAGGATGCGGCGGGCTACGGCGGGGTGCTCGTCCAGCCAGGTGCCGACGGCGAGCACGGTGACTTTGGCGCCTGCCCTCTCGGCCTCGCCGAGGAGGGAGTTGGCGATGGCCGGGTCGCCCTGGCCGTGGAAGGTGAGGGCGACGTGGGGGTGGGTGCGGGGGCCGGTGGTGATTTCGGCGGGCTGGGCGGGGAAGTGGCGGGGGGCGGGTGCGGGTGCGGCGGCGGGTGCGGATGCGGATACGGATGCGGGCGCGGGTGATTTCGGCGGGCTGGGCGGGGTCACGTGGTGTGCGGCGGCTCCTGCCGCCGAGCAGCCGGCGGTGAGCGTTCCGGCGGCGAGGGCGGCGCCCGAGCGGAGTGCGGTGCGTCGGGTCGGTGGCGGGGGCGTGGTCACTCGCACCATTTAAGGGCGAATCGTCCCTAAAAGCGGCGATTGGACCGATTGGGGGGTCGTGCGGGTCGCCTTCCCCCGGGGGCGGGTCGGGGCCGCGCCGGTACATCCGCCCGCATCCGAACGGATCGACTGTGGGTGCGAAGGGTGCCGTCTTCTTTGGATCCGTCCGGATACGGGCATTCGATGTACCGACACGGCCCCTCCCGTGCGTCGGCGGCTGCGGACCGGTGGGGGGCTCGGCGTGACCTTCCCAGCCCCGGCCGACAGTCTTCCGCCCGCCGTCCGTCGCTCAAGGACAAGGCCTGCTTTCAGCCCGTCCGGCGTTTGA